>JANRAA010000098.1 GCA_030728235.1 Flavobacteriales bacterium | reverse complement strand
CATATACAAGGGTATAGAAGCAGCGGGTGTTGTTTTTCAGTCGGAAACGATAGAAGGGTCTGCTTTGATTGAGTGGATCAACGCCTACGTCAAAGACATCGGCATGAACATCGCGGCTGAATCTACCCAACTGCTGGCGGAGTACCTTGGGAGTAATTTGTCGAAGCTTACCAATGCCTTACAAAAGCTTGAAGTAACACTCGGCAAAGGAAACATGATCACCAACGATGCCATTGAAAAATACATCGGTATCAGTAAAGATTACAACATCTTCGAGCTGCAGCAGGCGTTGGCATTAAGAGATGTCTTGAAAGCAAATCGCATCGTCAATTACTTCGAAGCCAATCCGAAAGAGCACAACATCAACATGGTAACTGCTGTGTTGGCGTCTTATTTTCTGCGATTGCTCGCCTATCATGATTTACCTGATAAAAGTGAACGTGGCATCATGTCGTCGCTTCGTCTGCCTTACCCCGCTGTAGCAGAATTGAAAGCTGCAGGTGCGAATTTTCCACCCGATAAAGTTTCGAAAGCATTTGATTTGTTGCGCCTCACAGATCGCAAAGCGAAGGGTATTGATAACGCCTCCATCTCCGAAGGGAATTTGCTAAGAGAACTTGTGTTTAATCTCTTGCACTGATATTACTACCTTTGCCGTCCATGAATTTACAGAATGATTTGCTGCTACGCGCAGCCCGTGGTGAGTCTGTTGAGAGAACTCCCGTTTGGCTCATGCGTCAGGCCGGAAGAATCTTGCCTGAATACCGCGCGGTGCGTGCAGGGTTGAGTGGTTTTAAAGAGTTGGTTAAAACGCCTGAAAGAGCTTGTGAGGTGACCATTCAACCAGTTGATTTGCTGGGTGTTGATGCTGCAATCATCTTTTCCGATATCCTCGTGGTGCCAGAAGCCATGGGCTTGCCGTATGAATTGATCGAGAAAACAGGACCGATATTTCCAGAAACAATTCGCTCCAGTGCCGATTTGGGAAGATTGCATGTTGCAAACCCTGAAGAAGATCTTGGGTATGTCCTTGATGCCATTCGCTTGACGAAAAAAGAACTCGGCGGACGTGTGCCATTGATTGGTTTTGCGGGCGCTCCATGGACGATATTCTGTTACATGACAGAGGGGAAAGGGTCGAAAGAATGGTCGTTAGCACGGAAGCATCTGTGGCAAGATCCTGTGATGGCACGAACCTTGCTTGATGCGATCACCGAATCCACAATTCTTTATTTGAAAGCTCAAGTAGCTGCAGGTGCTGACCTGATTCAAATATTCGATAGCTGGGCAGGAGTACTTAGTAAAGAATTATACGATCAGTTTGCTTTGGAAGGACTAAGAAGAATATGCGAAGCCATAACGGAAGTGCCGGTAACGGTGTTTGCAAAAGGTGGTGGACATTTCCTAGATTCTTTGGCGACTTTGCCGTGTCAAACCATTGGTTTAGATTGGACCATCGATCCGCGGCGCGCCCGCGAAGTAGTTGGTAAAAACATGACGCTGCAAGGAAACCTCGACCCGAGTGTGCTGTACGCTTCAAAAGATGAAATCCGACGTCAAACGCGTTCTATGCTAGATCGTTTTGATGGTCAACCACATATTGCTAACTTAGGCCACGGAGTTTACCCAGATACCGACCCTGAGAACGTGAAAGTTTTTATTGAAACCGTTAAAGATTACCAACCGAAATGAATATGAATAAATTAGTCATCATTGCTTTAGCATTTTTCTTCGTGAGCCCAGTTTTGGCGCAAGACGATGAAAAAAACCTTGTTCCTAACGGGGATTTTGAAAATGCACAAACCAAAACGCTTAAAAATCCTGGTATGTTGCAGGATTTGTGTGAAGGTTGGTACACTGCCACCAAAGCGCCGGCAGATTTGTTTGCAGGAGGTATCAAGTCTGAAAAAGTATCGATTCCAGTAAATAGCTTCGGAAAGCAAGATGCTGCATCTGGCGATTTGTATGCCGGCTTTAGAGCGTATACAACTGATAAGAAGACAACCCGTTCATACCTTGCGGTTCAACTTTCAGAGCCGCTAGAGAAAGACCAGATGTACTGTGTGCAGTTCAAAATCAGCTTAGCAGATCTCTCTAAATTTGGAGTGAACTACATTGGAGCTGTAATTTCTGATCGCAAGGTTGTTCAACCAAACACAGGTTCTATTGTTAAAGATCTGAACTCTATTTCTGTTAAAGATCAAGGCAACAAGGCTTTGATCGGAATGGATGGTTGGGAAACCATTTGTGGAACAGTTATCGGAAGCGGTCGCGAACAATACCTTATGATTGGTTGCTTTGGCGCCGATGCCGATTTGAAAATCGAAAAAACCAAAAAGCCAAAAGATGTAGTGGGTGTTGCGGCTTATCATGCATACTACTTCGTTGATGATGTGCGCGTTGTTGCAGTAGAAGCAAAATCTCAGTGTTCATGCTCACCTGACGCTGAACGTGCGCCTGATTTGATCTATGGTCAGTCTGTAGTGCTTAGCGACAATGCGAAGGGTGACGAAATCATCGGTACTTCTGCGGTTTATTTCGCGTCATTGAAGAAGACGTATACCCAAGCCGGTGAGCTAACGTTGAACAGCATTGTTGAGATCCTTAAAGCAAATCCAACCTGGAAACTTGATGTTGTAGGTCACTGCGATAACGATGAGTTTGATGAGGCCAAGATCAATACCCGCTATGCGAATATGGGTGAGCAACGTGCCAACGCCATCGCCGATTACTTGAAGTCGAAAGGTGTTGATGCCAGTCGACTGAATGTAGTTTCAAAAGAAAACAACGACCCTGCAAACACACGCCCAACCGATTTGAGCCGCGCTCAAAACCGTCGCGTTACGTTTAAAGTCAAGAAGTAATTCAAAACCAATATTTTGCATCCACCGTAGAATCACTATTCTTCGGTGGATGTTTTTTTTAGCACCATTGCCCAATATTTATTTATGGTTCGAGTTAATTTGGTTGTGAAACACTTGCTTCTTTCCATTGGGTTGATGCTTTCAATGCACCTGCCAGCGCAAGAATTGCTGCGCAATGGGGGCTTTGAAGAAAAGACGTATTGTCCGACAGATTTCAATACCCAGACGCTCAAAACAGTTAAGTATTGGACCCAACCCAACCGCGCAACTCCCGATTATTTCAATGAATGTTCGAAGAACGCTGGCGTGCCCCGCAACTTCGTTGGGAGCCAAGATGCATTAGAAGGACAAGGTTACGTGGGTTTGGTTACTTATGCTGGTTCGAAACGGAATTATAGGGAATACCTTCAAACAGAATTGTCTCGAAAATTGGCCCCAGGTGAGCTGGTATGTGTTGAGTTTTGGGTGTCGTGTGCAGATTATTGCTTGTATGTTACTGATGGCCTAGGCGTGCTCTTTTCTCAAGGTGCAGTAAAAGCTTCGGGCGAAGGATTGATCGATGAACGTCCGCAAATTCGAAACCCGCGCCTTCACATGCTCGACCAATACGATTCATGGGTCAAACTTTCAGATGTGTTTGTTGCGCAAGGCGGAGAGAAATACCTAACCATCGGAAATTTCAATTCAGACCAAACAATCAGCCGCCTCATGCGCACTGCCCTCGATGGCGGTAGCTCAACCAGCTCTTGGGCGTATGTTTATATCGATAACATCGAAGTGCATTCAGTAAAATCACGCGACGAGTGCAGTTGTCTAAATGATAAAATCGCAGCCGAAGTGCATGACCCACCGCTCCAGCTATCAGATTATACAGAAATCAAAATCGAATCTGTACTTTTCGATTTCGATGAAGCCATACTTTCTGATGAAGCAAAAATTCTTCTCGATCAAGCCGCTTCGTTGCTGCGAAGAAATAAGTACATGTTCGTTCAAGTTAACGGACACACCGATTTAATTGGGGTAGAAGGCTACAACGTTGAACTTTCTGAAAACCGGGCTGAGACGGTAAGGCGTTACCTCGTAGATCAAGGAATAGACCCCGCCCGATTGGAATTGGGTTTCTTCGGAAGCACCATACCAGTAGCCGATAACGACACCGCTGAAGGTCGCGCAGCAAACAGAAGGGTGGAGTTTAAAGTCCTCGAACGGAAGTTCGTTATGGCAAACTAGGTTTGCTCTTTGGGACAAAGAATAGCAAGATCAGGCCGACTCCGAAAAAGACAATCAACGATAGCACAGAATTTCGCATCGATCCCGTTAGGCCTTCAATGTATCCGAAAGAAATCATCCCAATCACAATTCCCAGTTTCTCTAGAACGTCGTAAAAACTGAAAAAGGAGGCGTGGTCGTGCGTTTCAGGTAGCATTTTCGAATAGGTAGAACGACTCAACGATTGGGTACCGCCCATCATAAAGCCAATCAAACCCGCTGTGATGAAAAACTCATTGGGTGTATCAACAGCGAAGAAGGCGTACAGACAAGCTCCTATCCAACAGACAAGTGCAATTCCTATCATACGGATGTTCCCGAATTTGCCCGATCCACGTGAGAAAAGCCACGCGCCAGGTACAGCAATGAGTTGGACAAGTATGATGGCAATGATCAATTCACCCGTATCCAATCCGGTATGCTGCGATACAAGTGGAGGGTACATCGCATACCCAGCACCCGTAGCATCGGTTACAACATGCACTTCTTTCATTCCAAAAAACTGCGCCATGAGCATGATGGTTTGAACAGCCATGCTGAAAACGAAAAAAGCGAAGAGGTATCTGCGTAGGGGGACAATGCTGCGGATTTGAAAAAACACCTTTCGAAGTTCTTTCAAGCCATGACTCCAAATCTGTCCTTCAGGCTTTCGGTTATAAGGATTTGAAGGCAGCCTGCGAAACGTAATTTGGGCAAAACCAGCCCACCATATAGCCACCATCACAAACGACCATTTGGTCAGCGATTCGTCGATAAGTTGTATCATGACCAAATTGATGATCAACAACAAAACACTACCAATATAACCCCAAGAAAATCCTTTTGCACTAAGGCTGTCGTGATCTTCAGGTGCCGCAATCTCAGGTAGGTATGCATTGTAGAAAACAATGCTCGACCAATAGCCAATGCTGGCAAGAAATACGGCCAACATGCTCAATTCCAAATGATCGGTGCTGAAAAAAAACATGCCACCACATGCCAAAGCTCCGATGTAACAGAAGAGTTGCAAGAAAAATTTCTTCTTACCGGCGTAGTCGGCTGCACCAGAAAGAATAGGAGACATCACCATGACCACCAGCAAAGACGCGGCAATTACATACGAATACAGCTGTGTGTTCACCAGCGTTATTCCCAAGAACGACACCGTGTCTGAAACCACACCGTTCTCCTCAGAGGTGGTGACAGCATTGAAATAAATTGGGAAAATAGCGGTGCTGATCACCAAGGGATATACGCTATTGGCCCAATCATAAAAGGCCCAGGCGTTTTGAATCTTGCGGTTCGTGGCTTGCGTCATAAGTCAGCAAGGTAATCCGAAAGAAAGAAGCACGCAATAGCTTTCGTTACTTACCTTTGTTGCAAAATTTTATCCTGTGGAGCTGAATTTCGATATCATTATTGTTGGTGGAGGCATTGTTGGAGCTGCGACGCTCTACAAATTGCAAGAGAGACACCCGAACAAAACCATCTTGCTCATCGAAAAAGAGAAAGGTTTGGCAGATCACCAAACCGGACACAACAGTGGGGTGATACACTCGGGTTTGTATTACAAGCCGGGCTCTCTAAAAGCCGAGAATTGCGTGAAGGGAAGAAGAGAAATCGTTGAATTCGCGAAAAAGTACAACATCCAACACGATGTCTGCGGTAAAGTGATCGCAGCGACCTCTGAGTCAGAACTTCCTCACATGGAAAAGATTTTCCAAAATGGGGTGCAAAATGGCATTGAGGGTTTAAGTCGCGTTTCAGCCGAAGAGATAAAAGAAATAGAACCTTTTTGTGAGTCGATTGGAGGGTTGTTTGTGGGCTGCACGGGTATTATCGACTTCAGAGGTGCTACCGAGAAAATGGCTGAGGTGGCGACAGGTAAGCAACAGGGGTCGAAGGTGGTTTTGGGTGAGGAAGCCATATCATTTGAACGACAAGGAGATACCTCGCTTGTGAAGACGAACAAAGCGTCTTATCGTTGTAAGTACTTGATTTTCTGTGGCGGACTGCATGCAGATCGCTTGGCGAAGAAAGATGGTGTGAATATCAAAGAGCGCATCGTGGGCTTCCGAGGCGATTACTACGAATTGACTGAACAGGCAAAGCACAAGGTGCGAAATTTGATTTACCCGGTTCCAAATCCTGATTTTCCTTTCTTGGGCGTCCATTTTACCCGCATGGTAAACGGCGACGTTGAATGCGGACCCAACGCTGTATTCACCTTCAAACGAGAGGGATATGGTAAGACAGATTTTGATTTGAACGATACCATTGATGCGCTAACTTACGGCGGGACGTGGAAGCTGTTCTTGAACAATATTTCATTCGGTATCAATGAGTACCGTCGCGCGTTTTCAAAGCGCCTCTTCCTTCAAACCTTGCAACGCTTGATTCCTTCACTAACGATGGATGACATCGAACCGGGAAGGGCAGGAGTGCGTGCTATGTTGCTTGGAACCGATGGCGATACACG
>JANRAA010000097.1 GCA_030728235.1 Flavobacteriales bacterium | reverse complement strand
CGCATAGGGTGGTTGGTTTTCATTTGAACGGCCAATGCACCTTGAGCGGGGGCTGGTATGAACGACAGCGGATCGAGGTCGACCACAGTTAGATCGCTCAGGTCGAGGTTCAAGCGCGCAACACCTGCTTTGGCAAGCAAGATACCGTCGTACAGACCAGAGCGCAGTTTTTCGATGCGCGTTGGCACATTGCCGCGTAGGTCGATCACCTTACAATCAGGAAAAGCAGCTAATATTTGTGTTTTTCGTCGGGCAGAAGAAGATCCGACGATGGCATTAGGCTTGAGTTTCAAGGGGGCAGAGACATCAACCGACTCATTGCGAATAAGCAGAATGTCGTTTGGAAAACTGCGTTGTGGCATGGCGACAATCGACAGTCCATCAGGATCAGTAGTTTCCAAGTCTTTATGCGAATGGATGGCGATGTCGACCTCATCCTTCAACAAAGCCTCTTCAATTTCTTTGGTGAAAAAGCCCTTGCCCTCCATTTTATCGAAGCTCAAGTGTTGGATTTGATCTCCCTTCGTCTTGATGATGACGATTTCAGAGTCGACCTTTAATTCATTCAATCGGGATTGAATATAACGCGCTTGCCACAAGGCTAGATCACTGCCTCGTGTACCAATTCGGAGAGAATGCATTAATTCTTGGACTTTTTTTCTAAGATAACTTGTTTTGCCAATTTCATAGGTACAGAGATGTATTTCTTCTCCATGTAGCCTATGATTTTATGAAGGACGTCTTTAGACGCGTCATCAAGTTGGTCAAGTTCTTTTGCGAACACCTCTCCCATCGCTGTTTCGCGGATGGCTTTGATCATGCTCGGAATATCACGCATGGCAATTTCGATGTCTCTTTCGCGCACAAGCTGCTCAAATTCAGCAATAGCTTCTTCGACGATTACCTGACAATTGTGCAGTTCAGCTGCGCGGATTTCAAGGTTTTTGTTGGCGCGTTGTTGAAGGGCATCCATGCCGACATAACGGACATTTGGATTCTCGATTACCGCTGCTTCCGCATCCGCCGGTAAGGCGAGATCGATTACAGAAACGTGCTTTGCACCAAACGTTTCGATCATTTCATTGGTAAGGATCGGTGATTGGGACGCTGTGCAGGTAATGATTGCTTGGTATTCGCGGTTCGGTATTGTGTTTAGATCGCAGGCATCCCAATTTCCGAACGTAGCCAATTCAACTGCGTTGGAGAATGTCCGATTGGCAACAACCACATTTGCGTAGCCTGCCTTTTTAAGAAAACGCGCTACGTTGCTGTTCGTTTGACCGCTGCCAATGAGTAAAACAGGAGCTTCCTTCTTCAGCCCCCATGCTTTAAACTCATGCCAAGCCAGGGAGACAACAGAAACAGGTTTTGTAGCAATTGCTGTTTCGTGGTATACCTTTTTCGATGTTTCAATAACCTTTCTGGCAACCATACGCAAAAAGTCACCTGACAGTCCACCTTCTCGCGCTTCATCGAATGCTTTTCGGACTTGCGTTATGATTTCACGCTCACCGATAACCATTGAATCGAGCGAAGCTCCAACTTCAAGCAAATGCTTAAACGCCGCTTGTCCGCGATAGCTCACAATGCCTTCCAACATCGTTGCTTTATCAGGGCCAGCGATATTGAAAGCATCGAGCAATTGATTTTGGCGACCCTTACAGAAATACGTAGGTGTAGAAATAATAAACTCCACACGGTTGCACGTGCTCAAGTATGCTAACTCGCTAATTTCGAGCGCATTCTTGATAGTACTTAGCACCGAATTACGTTTTTCATCATCGACGTGCAACTTACCGATCAGGGCGAGTGGCACATGTTTGTGCGTAATGGTGATGACTTGCAGATTTTCCAACGCGGATCTTTATTAGACCGCAAAGATCGTAATGAACAGTTTATGTTATGTCATCGAATTGTCACAAACTGAGCAATCTCAGAATTCTGACAGGCAAGACTGACCTATCTCAGAAAGAAACTGCAGCATATCGGCAACGGTTGTTGCATTGTCGCCTGTTAGATCTGCAATGCAATCACCTGAGCACCCGAAATTGGAGAGAAAGATGAGCAAATCGCTTATATCGACATTTCCAGAGGAGTTAAAATCTGAAGGACAGAAGTCATAATACTGAATTGAGAAAAAGTTGGTAACCAAGGCCGTTACGGGTCCGCCACCGCCAGCAAGCAAGAAGATGCTACCATCTTCATTGAGCAGACGGAATTGTGAGTTGATGTGCCCACTGATAGTTGAGTTTGAAGTTAATTGAGCAATCAGTATCCTGCCATTAGCGTCTGGCACATTCTGCGTTAACATGCCTGGTGAAGGAATAGCCACCGATCCACCTATGATGTCATCAATGATCAAATCATTTCCCAATTCCCAGTCGTTGAAAACAGAGCCATCGAGCGGCAGAGAGAAGAGCAGATTGTTTAATGAAGACTCAGCACCAATCGTCAGCCATGAATCGAACGCCAAAGAAGGGTTGGAAGGAATTAATGCTTCATCGATATCTAACGACGTTGGACCACCCAGTGGGTCTTGGTAAAAATCGCCTAACGTTTCAATCACAAGTGATGACCCTTGCAAACCATAAATAGTGAGCAATTCCCAGTTTGGTGTCGGCTCGAGGTAAAGACGATATGTGCGATATGGGAGGCCTGAAGAAGGAATCAACCCACCTGGCATGGGCATTTCTTCAACGACAATATTTACGGTTGGCATTTGGGCAAACGTAAGAGTTGAAAGCCCAAGAAAGAGGAAAAGGATGGAGGTTTTCATTGGTTCTGGTTTAATAGAATTCTGGTATAAGGTACTTATAAACATTGGAAATCAAACCTTTAAATAAAAAAAATAGGGAATCGAACGATCCCCTATTTCTATTTACTCACAAATAATCTTATCCGCTGCACATTTCGCAATCAGCGCCGTTTTCGATGGAGCATGCCATTGCGGCAGCTTCTTTTTCGACTTCGCTAAGCGCTTTAACAGGCGTTTCTTGTTGGTATTTTTTGTCTACCGTGAACTTGATAGCATCGCGAGCTGCTTTGGTGCGCAGGTAGTACATACCTGTTTTCAGACCAGCTTTCCATCCGTAGAAGTGCATTGAAGTCAGCTTACCCAAGTTCGGGTTCTCCATAAAGATATTGAGCGACTGCGATTGGCAGATAAACGGACCACGATCGGCCGCCATATCGATGATTGCTCTTTGCGGAATTTCCCAAGCTGTTTTGTAGATCGCTTTCAGGTTGTCTGGAATCTCATCAATGTTCTGGACAGATCCATTCGCAGCGATGAGTTTGTTTTTCATTACATCGTTCCAGATACCAAGGCGGCTTAGGTCGTGCAACAAGTGCTTGTTAACCACGATGAATTCACCAGAAAGAACGCGACGGTTGTACATGTTCGAGGTATAAGGTTCGAAGCATTCGTTGTTGCCAAGGATTTGAGCGGTAGATGCTGTAGGCATTGGTGCCATCAACAGCGAGTTGCGCATACCGTGGGTTTTGATTTCTTCTTTGAGGACATTCCACTCCCAACGTGCTGAAGGTTGAACGCCCCACATGTCGAATTGCAAAATGCCTTTAGAAGCAGGAGAGCCTGGGAACGTTTCGTATGCACCTTCTTTGATAGCGAGGTCTTTCGACGCTGTACAAGAGGCATAATAAATCGTTTCGAAGATATCCTTGTTCAGCTGGCGTGCTTCTGGGCTATCAAATGGGAAGCGAAGCATGATGAATGCATCTGCAAGTCCTTGTACACCGATACCTATTGGACGGTGGCGCATGTTTGAGTTGCGTGCTTCCGGAATTGGGTAGTAGTTGCGGTCGATGATACGGTTTAGGTTAACCGTAACTCTGTATGCCACATCGAAAAGACGTTGGTGATCGAAAGTACCGTTATCGACGAATTTAGGCAATGCAATTGAAGCCAAGTTACACACTGCTACTTCATCAGGAGCTGTGTATTCAATGATTTCAGTGCACAAGTTTGAAGAGCGGATAGTACCTAGGTTTTGCTGGTTTGATTTGCTATTCGCAGCATCTTTGTAAAGCATGTACGGAGTACCCGTTTCAATTTGAGACTCTACGATTTTAAACCACAGGTCTTGTGCTTTTATGGTCTCACGTCCACGTCCTTCTTTCTCATACTTCGTGTATAGCGCTTCAAAATTCTCACCCCACGTATCGGTAAGACCTGGGCATTCGTTCGGACACATCAACGTCCAATCACCATTTTCTTCAACACGCTTCATGAATAGATCAGGAATCCATAGAGCGAAGAACAAATCGCGAGCGCGTTGCTCTTCTTTACCGTGGTTCTTTTTAAGATCCAAGAAATCCATTACATCAGCGTGCCAAGGCTCAACATATATTGCGAAAGAACCTTTGCGCTTGCCTCCACCTTGATCTACGTAACGGGCAGTATCGTTAAACACACGCAACATTGGCACGATACCATTTGAAGTACCGTTGGTGCCTTTGATGTATGAACCTTTTGCACGAATGTCGTGAATCGCCAACCCGATACCACCGGCATTTTGAGAAATCTGAGCACATTGTTTCAGCGTATCGTAGATACCGCCGATGCTGTCTTCTTTCATTGTGAGGAGAAAGCAAGAAGACATTTGTGGCTTTGGCGTACCGCTATTGAACAACGTAGGAGTAGCATGCGTGAACCAACCTTCACTTAGCATGTTGTAAGTTTCAGCAACAGACTCGAGATCATCGCGGTGAATGCCGACAGCAACGCGCATCAGCATTTGCTGTGGACGTTCAGCCACTTGTCCGTTAATTTTCAAAAGGTACGATCTCTCTAGAGTTTTAAACCCAAAGTAGTCGTAGTTGAAATCTCTATCATAGATGATTGTAGAGTCGAGGAAATCGCCGTGTTCTTTGATAACTTCAGCGACATCATCAGCGATTAGTGATGCACGTTGACCCGTTACAGGGTCGATGTACAAGTGCAAATCGGTCATCACATCGGAGAAAGACTTCTTCGTATTTTTATGCAGGTTCGACACTGCGATGCGCGAAGCAAGTAGCGCATAATCAGGGTGGGTTACTGCGTTTGTTGCAGCCACTTCAGCCGCAAGGTTGTCGAGTTCCGACGTTGTTACACCATCGTAAACACCTTCAATCACCTTCATGGCAATTTTCACAGCGTCTACCGACGGATGTAGTTCATAGCACAGCTTTTTGATGCGTGCGGTGATCTTGTCGAATTTCACCGGCTCCACCCGGCCATCTCGCTTCAGTACATTCATTTTTTTTCCTCTTTATGTGTTGGTCTTATATGGGGGTATCATCCCCAGAGCGCGACGAGATGTCGCACCCCAATAATTAATTCTAAATTGTTCTAAAAGTGTTAGAATTCGTCGGTCAGGCGGAATTCTTGATTCTTGCTTTCTTTGTCACCAAAGCCAGCTTTTTGGTATTCAGCGACACGTTTCTCGAAGAAATTGGTTTTTCCTTGGAGTGAAATCATGTCCATAAAATCGAACGGATTCGACACATTGTACACTTTTTCATTCCCCAATTCAACAAGCAACCTGTCGGCCACAAACTCAATGTATTGTGACATGAGGTCGGAGTTCATTCCGATCAACTTAACTGGAAGTGCATCAATGATGAACTCTTTTTCGATTTCCACCGCTTCAGTGATTATATCCTGAACGGTTTTTTTCGGTAATTTATTTACGATGTGATTTTCATATAGCAAACAAGCGAAATCGCAGTGCATGCCTTCATCACGAGAAATCAATTCGTTTGAGAATCCCAACCCTGGCATCAAGCCTCTCTTCTTCAACCAGAAGATTGAGCAGAAACTACCTGAGAAGAAAATACCCTCTACAGCAGCGAAAGCCACGATACGTTCAGCAAAGCTTCCTTTCTCGATCCAGTTTAGCGCCCAGTTAGCTTTTCGTGCAACGCAATCAAGGGTTTCGATCGCATTGAAAAGACGTGCTTTCTCAGCAGAATCTTTGATGTATGAATCAATCAGCAACGAGTACGTTTCTGAATGAATGTTTTCCATCATGATTTGGAAGCCGTAGAAAAACTTCGCTTCGGTATATTGCACTTCAGCAACAAAATTCTCGGCGAGGTTTTCATTCACTATGCCATCGCTGGCTGCGAAGAAAGCGAGAATGTGCTTGATGAAGTAACGCTCATCATCGTTCAGCTTTGTATTCCAATCAACCAAATCCGCTCCCAAATCGATCTCTTCAGCTGTCCAAAAGCTCGCCTCCGCCTTTTTGTAGAATTGCCAAATATCATCGTGTTCAATCGGGAACAATACAAAGCGGTTCGGATTCTCAGAAAGAATCGGTTCCTCTACTGCGGTGTTCACCGGCAACACTTCTTCGATAGACATTTGTTGCATTTTCTGCTGTTCGGGAGTCAAGTTCTCCATGGTTTCTTTAAAAAAATACCTTGCGGCTAGGTTTAACAAAATGATCAACATGCAGAAAATCAAGACCGAAATGATTTTGTACCGGTAAGAAATCTGGGGCGTCAGTTGACCCTACAAAAATTGTCAATAATCCTCCTCTTGTCAATTCAAAACAATCCACATTCCACCGAAGTTTTTAACACTAAATATTTTTACCTCTCTACAC
>JANRAA010000096.1 GCA_030728235.1 Flavobacteriales bacterium | reverse complement strand
ATCCTCGATTCCCATCCGAATTAATCTAAAATTTGTAAAAGAGGATATTTCTGTTTCCAGAACTCCAATTTGTCAGGATCTCGCAGTGTAATCACTGTCTTATAATCGAGCTGAATCTTCATCACGGGTCGAGAATCCTCAATAACAGCTTTCTGTTTTCTTCTTGTTGCCATAACCTAATGTTCTTTTGCTAAGTCTGCTCAGCGGAGCAACTTACAAAAACTAAACAGGCTTTCAACGTCTTTGTTGCAATGTTTCACGTTTATTGGCATAATTGTGAATAAGTTACGATTCCACAAAGTCTCCAATTCCCTCCCTACGCCTTATTCCTGCTCGCATAGCGAGCGAACATGACAATTGTTAGATAACACAAAACAGGGATAAAAAAAGCAATGCCGAAATTCCAACTATCAATCGCCACACCAACTGCCATAGGTATAAATGCACCACCTACAATTGATGTCACCAACACCCCTGAAGCCTCTGGTGTCTCTTCTCCCAATCCGTCTAACGACAAGGTAAATATCGTTGGGAACATGATCGAATTGAAAAAACCGACAAGCAAAATGCTGAACATGGCCATAAAACCGCTGGTGCTAACAGACAGCAACACGAGCACTATGGCTCCCATAGCGAAAACCCGCAATACATGAGCAGGATTGAATCGACTGGTGAGCCAAGCCCCAACAAAACGACCTACCATGGCACTTCCCCAATAAAAAATCAAGAACGCTCCAACGACACCTTTCTCATCCAAATCCCCAATTGATTTTCCGCTAAAAACAGAAGTGATAGACGATGCCAAATGGTTCATCGTCGGATTCTGCAGCACAGCCTCAGCCAATCCTAAATTCAAAAAGTAATTGGTCAGAAAACTCCCAATGGCCACCTCTGCTCCTACATAAACGAAGATTCCCAATACCCCAAAACGAAGTCTCTTGTGTCGTAATACCTTGAAATACTCTGTTATGGTTTTGTGCTCACCACTTAAGATCTTCGGCAGGTGCGACATCGCCATAAAAACTGCCAACAAGACGAAAAACCCAGCGACAACCAAGAATGGCATCTGCACAGATTCTGCCTCTGAAGCATAATAAGCCTGCTTCTGAGCATCGTCCATCGCCGCAATGGCATCTTTCCCCATTATCTGATCGCCGAGTAAATATGCCGCCGAAACCATTGGAGCGATAGTCGTTCCTAAGCTGTTGAAGGCCTGAGCAAGGTTCAGTCGGCTCGCAGCACCACTCGGTGGCCCCAAAACTGCGATATACGGATTCGCAGCTACTTGCAACATGGTAATGCCCGATGCCAATACAAACAATGCAGTAAGAAACAAACCGAAGACCCGAAGCTCTGCAGCAGGATAAAATAGCATACATCCAAGTCCTGCCGTCGCCAATCCTACTACAATCCCTTTCTTATAGCCTATGCGGGTGAGCAACATGCCGGCAGGAATGGCGACTAAACCATATGCCATGAACCAAGCAAATTGGACGAGCGAAGCTTGGTAGTATTGCAACTCGAATACTTCCTTCAACCGTGGTATGAGCGCATCTACCAATACGGTGATGAAGCCCCACATGAAAAACAATGAGGTAACCGCTATAAATGCGGTTTTGAAATTGCCAGTAACTTGTTTCATCTTGCTTATTTAGGTGCGGCAAGATAGTAAAGTACAGCGTCCTATCGCAAAATTGTAACAGTACCCGTTTCTTTGCGGGCATCAAAGTTCACTCCGTTGATCTCAATGAACCAAACATAGGTTCCATTCGGTACGTAATAATCGCCGTTTTGGTGACTTCCATCCCAAATCGCATTGGGATCTAGAGAAGCAAAAACAACTTCTCCCCAACGGTTGAATATCTGAATGCTAAACTCATCGATGCCGCTAGTATATACTTGGAAAAAGTCGTTAATACCGTCTTGATCCGGTGTAAATGCATTTGGAACATACAATAATATCGGTACAACTACTGGCGCGTGATAAAAGCCCTGGCAACCTATTTCAGTGGTAACAACCAACTGTGTGGTGTATTCAAATCGCCCGTCAAACTCATGCAAAGGGTCGCGCTCCAGCGCGGATGATCCATCACCGAAATCCCAGTCATACAGACATTCTGTACAATCAATATTGGTTGTTGACGTGAACTGATATAGGTTGGTCTCTATTTCTTCAGAAACGAAGCTTACAATCAAACGCTGTACGTCAATATCAACGCTGCCTATCCCCGTCTTACCGCAAATATCTGTTGCAACAACAAACAATGTGGTGTCACGCAAAGGTCCCACGGTTTGAGTATCTCCCTCACGATCCAATTCAGGCCAGTAATAGGTAAACCCTCCCTCTCCTCCTACTGCAGTTGCAGCGGTTGAAATAAAGTCGCCGAAACAAATCAATGTATCAGGAACAACAGTAACGTTAATGGGAATATCTGGTACGAAATAAATGGTATTGTCTTCATCAAACTGTCCGCAGACATCTGTCACTTGCACAACAATAACCATGGTCTCATATGACTGTATATTGATGCTTTGGTTGTTCGAATAGGCAGTGTCGGCAACAAACCACTGAAATTCGAAAGGCTCAACACCACCCGTAATCATCGGCTCAATCTCTGTTACATCAATGCAACTGGCGAAAATATTTTGACCAAGATCTACAACCAACAAGGGGTTTACTATCTGAATGGCGGTGGTAGATGTTGCCTGTGTGCCGCATATATCAGTAGCTGTTACTGTCAATACAACATCCACATCAGACTGATATGTAATGGCTTGATCGTTACTAATTATGCCATTCCCATCTGACCATTGATAGGTGATAACTCCTGAACCACCAGCAGCATTTGCTGTGATATTGAATTCGTCAACACAAGTGCCTTCATACAATGTAGGCGATGACACAACCACTTCTGGAGTGAGCACTGTCAATTCCATAAAAACGGCTTGCTCTTGTCCGCATGCATCATTGATTACACAAGCTATCGTTGCATCATTCAATGCAGTGAAGTTGTATGTCGCTGCATTGCTTTGAAAGACGTTATCAACATACCAATTGTACTGATAAGGCGCTTGTCCGCCTTCTATTCCAACAGTCAAACTTTGCAATGTCCCACAGTTCACTTGCAATGTCTGCGGCAATGTCAGAAACATAGGAGGCAATAAAATAACCTGATTGATCGTCAACGTTTCTACATTTCCGCAAGATTCATCGGTAACATCAACGTTGATTGTGAAATCACCATTCCATGACCCTACAAATAGGTTTTGTTCAAATCCGAACAAATTATTGCCGTTCTGATTGTACCAATAATATGAGAAATCGCCCGAACCTCCAGTGGTTATCACATCAATCGATCCGAACTCATCACAACCAAGCTCTACTTGTCCGTTACTAATCACATCTCCAACCAACTCCAATTCCAATGCAGGCCAGCCTACCAAAGTAAAAACCCCATCATCCGGCGACATGCCGCAAGTATCCGATACAATTACTGAATAAGTCGTATTCGCAAACTCAGTCACAAAGATGGTTTCGTCGGTATCGTTGTTCGACCATTCGTATGAAAACACACCATAGCCCCCTTCAATTGAAGGAATGAGCTCAACAGGCACTCCATTGCAGAAATTCACTGTAACATCATTCACAACTAGTGGCTCAGGTTCATCAGTAATCGTGAACTCAAAATAAGAAGTCACACCGATACCATCACAAGCTGCAATGTTGACAATCTGCATGGTAACGTTTTCTACTCCCTCTGCCACGCCATCTTCAAAAGCATCGAGCGGAAAACTCAAGGTGTACACTCCGATCGGGAAAATGATAGTATCTGGTAACAAGGTGAAGTCTTCACCGTTAATTGCTGTACCAGAATAGTCGATCAATACCATCGATTCTTGCTCAATATCGGTATCAACCGGACGAGTGAAGGTCAGTAAACCCTCCCCACAATCTTCAAACAAATTGTCACCTCCAACGTCAATCGATAGAGCCACTTCTACAACAGTAGTAGATTCAAAACTACCTGCCTCGAGCATCACATAAGATGCCAATGCGATATCGCTTCCATCAGCAATAGCCAATTTAATGTGATAGGTCTCTCCACATAACACTTCAGAAACCGCCCGCAATGAGACTGTATTCCCATTTAAACAAGTCGGAATGTCATTGGGTGATCCTGCGGCGTGATCTATGTAATATTCAGAGTTGGTAATGTTATTTACACTAGATATGGTAATTGGCAGCGGCGGGGTAGTATTTGGCAGCGACGCGATGTTAATAGCTCCGTTAGGGAAACCTGCCGGACTAGCGTACGGACCTGTAATTCCCGGACCTGAAAGAAAAAAGGCAAAGATGTCGTTGTATGTTGTATTTACAAAAGTGAGGTATTCGTCAGAGCCGAACACGTAGTTGAAACTCATGGTATCTCCTGTTGCAACGAAGTCAAATTCGAGAATGCATACATCAAACACACCACCCACATTGAAATTTTGACCAATAAGCGGTGGCACACTGTTGGCGATGTTCAACAAGTCGGGTTCGCCATTCACTCCAGTACCAAACTCAATAAACCCAGGTGAGCAGTCAAGATTGGTAGCGGCATCACTTGAAAGCACCAACCCTGCTTCAATAGGAAGTCCATTTGCAATACCATTCTCCACTACCGCCAACTGAAGCGGTGAACCTGTGTATGTGATATTCGTTGCTTGAATTCCGTTTCCGAGCAAATAATCATTTACATACTCCTCGAGAGTCAAATTGGTTGTCATGGTAGGCTGCGCCAATGCGGTCACAACCATAAAAAATCCTATCGCTAAAAATAATATTCTACTTCTCATCACATTTTTCACTTGCTAGCCTTCAAAGATACCTTTCAATGGCCGAATATTCAGCAGATGAGACACTCATCCTATGGTCTCTATTGGATTCCAACAAAAAAGCCTCTTTCGAGGCTTCTTTGCGATTCTATCATTATCTATCTCAAAACTGATATCGAGCCGTTCTTCTCTATACCGTCTGTATTGTTTCCTTTTATCTTGAGAATGTAGGAGTAAACTTCGTTCTGAACGTAGTATGACCCGCCAGTATCTGATCCATCCCAAAAATCTTCGATGTTGGTACTGTTAAAAACAATGTCTCCCCAACGGTTGAAAATGGTAATCTCAAACTCGCTAATGCCACTTCCATAAGCTCTGAATACATCATTTATTCCATCATTGTTCGGAGAAAATGCATTCGGGACATAGAATATAATCGGACCAACAATATTTGTGTAAGCTGAATCTGTACATCCAATGCTATTGGTAACAGTCAAACTTGCTGTGTAATCACCCAAACCATCATATTGGTGAAAAGGCGCTTCTTCATCGCTTGTATCACCATCACCGAAATACCATGAATAAATGCAGCCATCACAATCAGGCTCTGGCGTCGCAGTGAACTGATAAAGATTATCTTCCAAATCCTCTACATAGAAGTTGCTGAACAAAAACTGAACCTCAACCCCGATTGTACCCGAAATGGTATGTCCACAAATATCAGTAGCAATGACTTCATAACCCGTTGAAGAATATGGGGCAACATATTGATCCGGACCAAACTGTCCGATCAATGGCCAGTAGTAATAAAAGCCTTCCTCACCTCCACTCGCTAAAGCAGAAATCGAAATCCCATCCCCTGCACAAATTGCAGTATCAGCGCTCAGCACCAAGTTCAACGGAATATCTGGAATGATATACAACAACTCGTCTGTTGCAAATCCACCACATCCGTCTGTTACATTCACACTTACCGGAATGGTGTTGAATGATTGCACAACGATGTCGGATGTGATAGCATACGAGGTATCAGCAACGAAATACTCATATTGGTATCCGCCACTACCACTCAAAATATCAACTGCAATGGCGGTGTTATCGATACAACTTGCATAAATATCTTCTCCAATCTCAATTTCTAAAGCAGGATTGACGATGTTAATCACTGTGTTCTGAGTATCTGTTGCGCCGCAACCGTCAGTAACCGTCAATGAAATCAATGCGTCTTGAAAAGATTGAAAATTCAGTGGAGTAATGTTACTTACGTTGTTGCCTGTAGCTTCCAATGCGCCATCTGCAAACCACTGATACGATCCACCGCCGCTGCCACCATCGGTGAAAGCAACTATCTCAAATACTTCTGTGCATGGTCCAGTAAGCTCCAATGGCATGTTGATGGTGATCGGTGGACTTTCAACTTCAATGTCGATATCGATTTCCTCCGACTGTCCGCAAAAATCACTCACATTCAACGTAATGGTCATGTCAGATGATGTAGATGTCGTCAGCGTTGGATTAAACCCTAAGAAGTTAAACCCTTGTGTCCAGGTGTAGTTCAGCCCACCGCTTCCACCTGAAGCATTCGGGTTGATGGTAAAGTTGGCATTACACAAAACAGACAGTGGACCTTCGAAGTCAATCACAATGGCTGGCGCATTGATGGCCACATTGATGGTGCTCGATTCTTCAAACCCACAACCATCAGTAACTGTCAATACAATTTGATCAGCACCTTGCCACGCATTGTACCACAAAGTGTTTCCAAAGCCAAACAGGTTGTTTCCGTCTTGATCTTCCCAAGTCCATTCATAAACGCCATCTCCACCAACGG
>JANRAA010000095.1:2346-6722 GCA_030728235.1 Flavobacteriales bacterium | reverse complement strand
TTAGGGTAACTAGTTCTTGAAATCCGTTGTCCCAAAATATATCCGCAATTAAACTGTTGAGATTTTCAGAACCTTCTAAAACACTGACTTGAACGAATAGGTTGTTGTCGATTCGAGGTGTAGGAACAGGGATGTCGAAAACCAAAGGGTTATTGAAAGACTCCAATTGTTGAGATGCGCTATTATATCTTTCCTGGATGTATTGTTTTATGCCTTGCGAAACATGTCCTCCCCATCCTTCATCGGGTGATGCTAAAAATGCGTCGTTATCAAATCCGTAGTCAAAAGTTCGGTATTCATCCAGCAACGCGTCTGGAGTTATCAAATCAAATAGTTCATCCAGTCGGGCTGAAATGGCTTCTTCCGTCAAGACTTCGTTCATGTACTTATCGAAATAATATGTGTATCGGTTTCGATATTCTGCGTTTTGTAATAGTCGGGTAGCCAGTGGACGATTGTTTTGTGCCCAGTTGTAAATGTTGCGAGAGCTCCAATCAATTCCGATCCAATCAATTCCGAGTGTGTTGTCCAAATCGTATTCGACGAATGTAAATTTGTTGTCTTGCGTGCGCTGAACGAAGTAATAGTTGTTGTTGTTCCAGGCGTATCCATCCCAATGTCCGATTAGCACTTCGAAGGCCAGTGTTCTCAAATACAAGTCGACGTCAAATATTTGCTCAATAGCGCATGGTAGTTGACTGTTTGATGTGTTGTTCAGGATGTCGATGAAGTGAACAAGCTCCGCATAGTCATCTGTTATGCCATTGTTCTTCAATTCGTAAGTCCTTGTCCCCCAAGGTGCCTGTTTGTAGTCTTCTTGGTTGCTGCTTATATAATCCAAATTGGCTCCGTAG
Source organism: Flavobacteriales bacterium (assembly GCA_030728235.1). Classification (GTDB taxonomy): domain Bacteria; phylum Bacteroidota; class Bacteroidia; order Flavobacteriales_D; family Sanyastnellaceae; genus RI-182. The sequence continues at coordinate 5,868 of JANRAA010000095.1, read as the reverse complement.
TAGCATTTGTAGAAGTTTCGCGCATCTGAGCCGAATCGGTCGGAGATAAATTTCTCGTCGATATGTTCTACATTGATATATAGTCCGAAATACTCGTCGTTGATATAGAGTTTGACGTGTCCGCAACGTGTATAAGTCAGTCCGGCTTGATCTGCCATTTCCCAATTTATTCTGCTGCGCAGGATGGAGGGGTCGTTGTGCTCACCGTTTAGGTTGAGTTTCTCTAATCCGTGCCACTCGCCGCCAGCCGTGAATGTATTAAAGCTCACTTTGAATGATTTTTTCGCAGCTAATCGAGAAGTGTTTCCGCGAAGACGAAAGCCGATGTTGCCAACCGTTTCAGTGCCAAGAGAACTTATGAATGTGAATGCCGCTTCATGCTCGAAGTCGCTGTAAGCACTGTCAGGATGAAGTAATAAATCGAGAGATTCTTGAGCTATAGAGATGTGAACCTCGGGGATTTCATTTTGGAGAAAGACTTCTCCCCAAGAAGGTGCAGGCCATTGTGCACTAGAGGAGATGACTCCAATAGCAAACAACAGCAATAAGCTGAAAGTTCTCATGAGATATTTTTAAGAGGATTAGATTTCCTCGTTTTCATCGCGCTCAAAGCGAAAAAGTTGTGCTGGCTTGTGGAGCACGCCTTTTTGCTTTTCATCAAGAGGAATCACTTGATCCATTTTCTTGATGTTTTTCCTGAAGTTCCGTTTGTCTAACTTCTTGTCTAAAATTACTTCATAAAGCAATTGAAGTTGACTTAATGTGAATTTTTCTGGCAACAATTCGAAACCGATATGCTTCGTTGTGAGTTCTTCACGCAATGCTGCTAAGCCTTGATCTACGATTTCGTTGTGGTCAAATGCCAATTGAGGTACCGCGTTAATTTCAACCCATTTCGCTTCACCAGCGAAAGAAGATGCTTGTGGCTGATACTCGTCCATTTTAACCAATGAGTAGTAAGCTACAGTAATAACACGGCGTTCTGGATGTGCTCTAAAATTCCGCAACCATTCTTGGTCTTTTAGTCCACGAACACGATCGGGGTCGCCAAAGGTGTAGAACTGCTTTAAATAAATTCCGTCGAGAGAAGTAAGTTCATACAACACGCGCGCAGCACTATCGTCAAGACTTTCTTCAGTGTCTACCAAGTTTCCTGGTAGTGCCATCTGAAGCTGTTCTTTTGAAAGCGAGCCATCAGCAGGGTTTTTCTGTTCGATGAGAAGAACTTTTAGTTCTTCACCATCAAAGCCAAATAGCACGCAGTCAACGGATACGTCGATTTCTGTAGTCTTATCTTTTTCCATAGCTTCCTTGGTGACGCAAAACTAAGCATTCGCGCATAAATTCTACTATGCTTATCGCTTGATTATTACCTTTGGTTCAACTGCCTAGTTTGAAAAATTTCATTGAAAACTTGGATAGTGTAAAATATACACTAACTTAGCGAAAGATAAGGATATGACAAAAAAGATAAGGAAAATAGGAGTGTTGACCTCTGGTGGTGATGCTCCAGGTATGAATGCTGCCATCCGCGCCGTTGTGCGCGCCGCTGTATATAACGACATTGAGGTAGACGGAATTTTTCAAGGTTATGACGGATTGATTCGTGGTGACTTTAAAAGGTTGAATGTCCGCTCAGTTGCTAAAATCATTGAGCGTGGTGGTACTATTTTAAAGTCTGCCCGGTCTGAAGAGTTTCGCACTGTTGAGGGTCGTAGGAAGGCTTTTGAAAATTTAAAAGAGCGTGAGATAGATGCCTTGATTACTATAGGTGGTAACGGGACATTTACTGGGGCTCATATCTTCACTGAGGAGTATGGCATTCCTGTGATGGGTATACCGGGTACTATCGACAATGATTTGTACGGTACAGATAGCACCATTGGTTTTGACACAGCTACAAATACTGTTGTTGAGGCAGTGGATAAAATACGGGACACTGCCAACAGTCACAATCGCTTATTTTTTGTGGAAGTGATGGGTCGTGATTCTGGTTTCATTGCGCTGCGCGCAGGAATTGCTACGGGTGCCATTGCTGTTTTGCTTCCTGAAGAGGAAATGAGTATTGACGACTTGATAGGTGTCCTTGAAAAGAGTGCTGAGAGCAATAAGACAAGTAGCATCGTTATCGTTGCCGAAGGCGATGTCAATGGCGGTGCGTACGAGGTTGCCAGAAAAGTGAATGAGCGATATGCTCAATACGAGACCAGGGTAACTGTTCTCGGGCATATTCAAAGAGGAGGGACACCTAGTTGTTGGGATCGCGTTTTGGCGAGTCGCATGGGGGTTGCTGCTGTAGAGGGATTAATTGGCGGACAAACAGATGTCATGATTGGTATTTGTAACGATATGGAAACATATACTCCGCTTTCAGAAGCTATAAAAGAGAAGTTCAGATTAAACAAAACAGAGCTTCGCATTTCAAAAATACTTTCGATTTAACTGCAAAGAAATATGTCACAACGCATTGCTATCAATGGATTTGGTCGTATCGGCCGCTTAACATTTCGTCAACTTATCGGCCGTGAAGGCGTACAGATAGTTGCAATCAATGACCTTACAGATGTCGAAACACTAGCGCACTTGTTGCGTTTTGATAGTGTTCACGGAAAGTATCCTGGTTCGGTTGAAGTCCGCAACGGACATCTTTTTGTCGATGGGCAAACAATCGAGGTTCATGCAAGTAAAGATCCATCGGCTTTGCCATGGAATGATTTGAAAATCGATGTTGTTATCGAGTCTACAGGTATTTTCGTCGATAGAGAAGGAGCAGGCAAGCACATTCAAGCTGGAGCTCGCAAGGTTGTTATTACAGCACCTGCAAAAGGAAATGTTCCAACTGTTGTTTTGGGTGTGAACGAAGAGATCATCAATGCAGACATGGATATTGTCTCGAATGCTTCATGCACTACAAACTGTTTGGCTCCAATGGTAAAAGTATTGGACGACGTTTTCGGTGTTGAGAAAGGATACATCACAACGATTCACGCTTATACTGCCGATCAAAGGTTGCAAGATGCACCTCACAAAGATCTTCGCAGAGCGCGTGCTGCGGCTTTGAGTATGATACCAACCTCTACAGGTGCCGCAAGCGCCGTAGGATTGGTTTTGCCGCATATGAAAGGCAAGTTAGACGGACAAGCCGTGCGTGTGCCAACACCGGATGGGTCATTGACTGACTTGACAGTTATTTTGAAAAGAGAAGTAACTGCTGAAGAAGTAAATGCGGCTATGAAAGCGGCGGCTGAGACAAGTTTGAAAGGAATTCTTGAGTACAGCACAGACCCTCTTGTGTCGATAGATATTGTAGGAAATACACATTCTTGTATTTTTGACAGCGAATTGACCTCCGCAAATGGAACTTTGGTCAAAGTCTTGGGTTGGTACGACAATGAAGTGGGTTACTCTGCGCGTGTTGCTGATCTTGTTTGTAAACTGGGCTAAGGCCTTTTGAAGCTTAGACAATGATTCTAATAGCTGATAGCGGGAGCACGAAGTGCGACTGGTTGTTAATTGATCGTC
>JANRAA010000095.1:0-2336 GCA_030728235.1 Flavobacteriales bacterium | reverse complement strand
AGGCGATAATAGAAAATGCGATACGGACTTGTGAAGGTCTTATCGATATTGCTGATACAATACATCACGTATTCTTCTACGGAGCGGGAGCTTCTTCGGAGAATCTATGTGCGATTGTGAAACGAGGCTTGGAGGTTGTCTTCACTGAAGCCCACATTCTTGTGGATCATGATTTGGTTGCGGCTGCCTATTCTACGTATGAAGGAGAGCCAGCTATTTCCTGTATCATTGGGACAGGTTCTAATTCGTGTTATTTCGATGGCGAAACTGTGGTAGAAGAAGTACCCGCATTGGCTTATATCTTAGGCGATGAAGCAAGCGGTAGTTGGTTCGGTAAAATGCTTTTGAGGGATTATTTTTATAAAAAACTGCCTGAAGAGATACGAATTGATTTCGACGCAACTTTCCAATCAAGTAAGGAAGAGATCATGCGGAAGATATACAATGAGCCAAACGCGAATGTCTACCTCGCAGGTTTCACTCGTTTTATAGGCAAGCACGCTGCTCATCCCCATGTTCAAGCATGGGTTCAGGATGGTTTGCTTACCTTTCTGAAAATTCACGTCGAGTGTTTTCCGAATTACCGAGAGGTGAAGACACACTTTGTGGGTTCTATTGGCTTCTATTTTAGCGATATGCTTAAGAAAGTATGTGAGCAAGAAGGGGTTCAACTCGGAATGATCATTCGCAAACCAATTGAACGATTGGCAGACTATCATATTAACTACTTGTTACCGCAACTGCAGAAATCATGAAACTCTCCAAAATAGCTGTCATTGCCCACAATAAGATGAAGCCCTTGATGGTTGATTTTCTCAAGGAACGAGAAGATTGGCTCTGGGGCAGAGAGATATTGGCAACTGGGTTGACTGCAGATTTTGTGGAGCAAGAAGGCTTTAAGGTGAAAGTTACTCACCTCAACCCAGGAAAAGAAGGGGGGTATTCTCAGTTGAGAGAGCTCGTTTCGAACGGAAAGGTTAGTATGGTTATCTTTTTTAGAGATCCGGAAATTGTTCAGGAATATGAGCAAGAGGTAACCGAATTTTTGAAAGAATGCAATAGGCAAGACATTCCACTTGCCACGAATCCGTCGAGCGCAGAATTGATTATACTGGGTTTGATTAAGATGGAAGCCTCAGAGAAGATTCGTAACAGGGCAGGACAAGTCTAAATGGCCACAATGAAAGCATGTATTTTTGATATGGACGGAGTCATCGTAGACTCTGCGAAGTACCATTTCCTCGCTTGGCAGCGTCTTGCTGAAGAGTTGAGTATAGATTTTAATCATCATGACAATGAGGCCTTGAAAGGTCTGAGCAGAGTAGATAGCTTGGAACGAATTTTAATCAAGGGCGGACTTCAATTGGACAACAATACCAAAGAAGTTTTGATGGATAAAAAGAACAAGTGGTATCTCGAGTTTATTTCAGACATGAGACCTGAAGAGGTTTTACCCGGAGTGAAAGAATTCTTGGAGATGTTGAAGGAGGAAGGGGTTAAAATTGGTTTGGGTTCATCTAGCAAGAATGCTCAGATGATACTAGATAAAACCAACTTGGCTCCATTTTTTGACGTCGTTGTTGACGGTAACCAGGTAACATTTTCAAAGCCTGACCCAGAAGTATTTATTAATGGATCGCGCCAATTAAATGTTATGCCTTCTGAGGTTGTTGTATTTGAAGATGCTGAGGCTGGTGTAGATGCAGCCTTATCTGGAGGATTTCATGTAATTGGTGTAGGCGATGCCAATGTTTTGTCGAAAGCTGAAGGAGTGATTCGTACTTTTGAAGGATTAACCCCCTCGGATGTCCGCACAATGCTCAACCTTTGATTTTAAATAATCATGATCAAATATCTTGTAGAAGATGAATGGAAGGTCATAGAAGATCAATTCCATCCTCAATATCAGCGCAGTTCTGAATCAATTTTTTCGATCGGAAATGGTCGTTTCGGGCAGCGCGCCAATTTTGAAGAAACGTACAGTGGAGATCATCTGCAAGGGAGTTATATCGCAGGTGTTTATTATCCGGATAAAACCAGAGTAGGTTGGTGGAAGAACGGTTATCCGGAATACTTCGCTAAAGTTCTAAATAGCATCAATTGGATTGGTATTCGTGTATTCGTCGACGAGTTGGAATTAGACCTCAACACCTGCGAAGTGTTGGCGTTTCGTCGGGAGTTGGATATGAAGTCGGGCATGCTTCGCCGGTGGTTTGAAGTTAAACTTTCGAACGGGAAAAAAATTGCAGTTGAAGCAAGTCGATTTTGCTCAATGAGCGATGATGAAACTGCGGCTATTTCATACAGAATTAAGGCTGTTGACGCGGCTCATATTC
>JANRAA010000094.1 GCA_030728235.1 Flavobacteriales bacterium | reverse complement strand
CTTGTGGCTTGGTTGGACGGGCATTTTGCGAGGCTATTTCGCAGTTTGGCGGACATGTAGTAGCGGTAGATATACCTTCAGCTGAGCCTGAGAAATTTGCTGCCATTCTTGAAGAGCGCCACGGCCGCAAGATGGTTGGCGTTTCATTGAACGTTGGCGAACGTGTTGAGGTTGAGCAATTAAAAGCGACTATTCTATCGAATTTTGACCGGATTGACGGTTTGGTAAATGCGCATCAGAATAAATCGCACCTCAAATTTGAGTCGTTTGAATGCGTTACCGATGACAATTGGGATACCGTAGTGCACATCAATTTGAAAGGCACTTTTTTGACTTGTCAGATATTGGGAAGTTGGATGGCGGAACATGGCGGTGGCAGCATCATCAACATTCCATCCACGTATAGTGTTGTTGCTCCAAACCAAAACCTTTACAAAGGAACAAGCTTGGGATGTCCGGCCGCTTACAGCGCTTCAAAGGGTGGCATCGACGCGCTTTCGCGTTATCTCGCTTCATACTGGGCTTCTCGAAAAGTGCGTGTCAACATGATCACACCGCATGGCGTTTGGAACAACCACGAAGCACAATTCGAAGAAAACTTCGCACGATTCTCTCCCATGGAGCGATTGAGCTACAACCATGAGGTAGCGGGCGCATTGATATATTTACTTTCGGACGCATCTTCTTACGTTACAGGCGACAACATGCTTGTAGAAGGAGGTTGGACCGTTTGGTGAGACCAGAACTATGAAACTAACTACATTTTTGGATCAGTATGATCCGCGTGTTTTGACACGACCATACATCATTGCCGAAGCAGGTGTAAATCACGAAGGGTCGATGGAATTGGCCAAACGACTGATTGACGAAGCTGCTGAAGGAGGTGCTCATGCCATTAAGTTTCAGACCTACAAAGCTGAGACCATCGCGAGTAAAGACAGTCCGTACTACTGGGACATCACCAAAGAGCCTACCCAATCGCAGTTTGAGCTGTTTAAAAAATACGACTCATTTTGGAAGAACGAATACGAGACCTTGGCTCGCTATTGCGAAACGGCGGGGATTGAATTCATGAGTACACCGTTTGATGTTGAGTCTGCTCATTTTTTGAATGACATGATGTCGGTATTTAAGATATCCTCATCAGACATCACCAACCTGCCCTTCATTGATATCATGTGCGGGTTTGGCAAGCCGATTATTCTTTCTACAGGAGCGTCGTATTTGTGGGAAGTTCAGCAAGCAGTTGAGACCATTGAAAAGCACGGCAACAAACTGTGTTTGATGCACTGTGTTCTCAACTATCCGACGCAAGATCCGAATGCGCATTTGGGCATGATAAAGTCGTTGATTCGTCATTTTCCTGACCACGTGCCGGGATATAGTGATCACACCCTTCCGAAAGACATGGAAGTGATGAAAATGGCAACCTTATTGGGTGCTGCTGTGATTGAAAAGCACTTCAGCCATGATAAGACATTGCCGGGGAACGACCACTACCACGCCATGGACAAAGAAGACATGAAGCATTTCAACGCCATCATGGACCGCACCTTTGAGCTTTTGGGAAGTTTCAATTTAACAGCATTGCCTGGAGAAGAGAAGGCCCGTCAAAACGCTCGTCGGAGTTTGGTAGCCAACAAAGAAATTCCTGCAGGAAAGACAATTGAAGCCGCGGATCTGACGTGGAAACGACCGGCGAAAGGAATCAGTCCGAGACATTACAACGAAGTGCTTGGCAAAACAGCAGCACGCGACATCAACGAAGACGAAATACTGCAGTGGAATGACCTACAATGAGCAACGGGCAAAAGAAATAGAAGACTATTTTGACCGCTTGTGGCCTATTTGCAGAAGTCTCACCGGTCAGGGCGTGCGCGACAGCTTGCAGATTCTTTCGGAATTGGTACCGATGGAAATGCACCGCGTGAAAAGTGGCAGTCAGGTATTTGATTGGACGATACCCAAAGAATGGAACATCCGCGCAGCGTATATAGAAACCCCTGACGGACGTAGAATTGCAGATATCAGTAAAAACAATCTGCATGTCATCAGTTATTCGACCCCGGTTGACGCCGAGATTGATTACGCTGATTTGGTAGGTCGCATACGCACCCTCCCCGACCAACCTGACGCCATACCTTATGTGACCTCATATTACAACGAGACCTGGGGATTTTGTTTATCGCACAACGAGTTTAAGACACTGCCTACGGAGGGAACCTATCGTGTTTTTATAGACAGTGATCTCACCGATGGTTTTTTGGATTACGGAGAAGCTGTTTTACCCGGTAGCAGCGACGAAGAAGTCCTTTTCTCAACTTATGTTTGTCATCCAAGCATGGCAAATAACGAGTTGAGTGGACCTTTGGTGCAGGCCTTTTTGTATCGCGAAATCGCCAAGATAAAAAATCGCAAGTTCACCTATCGTTTCGTGTTTGCCCCAGAGACAATAGGGGTTATCGCATATCTCAACCGGATAGGACAGCACCTCAAAGAAAAGCTAGTAGCCGGTTATGTCGTTACCTGCATTGGCGACCGTGGCGGTTTTACCTATAAGGAGTCGAAATGGAAAGATTCGACAGCAGATAGGATAGCCAAGCACGTATTAAAACACCAAGAAGAGCCCTTCGAGATTATACCATTCAGTGTAGGGGGCAGTGATGAGCGACAATATTGTTCACCTGGCTTTAATTTGCCAGTTGGATCGTTGATGCGCACCATGTACCAGCGCTTTTCGGAGTACCACACCTCCCTCGACAACAAAGAATTCATATCGTTTCCTCATTTGGATCGCAGCGTAGCCGTTTACACCCAATTTGTTTTGGCATTGGAGCTGAACGAAAAGTATCGCAACACAATTCCATACTGTGAGCCACAGCTCGGAAAGCGCGGCATGTATCCATCGAGTATTAATCCAGATTTTCAGAGAGAATCAGTTCATAACCTCATGCATTTTTTAACTTACGCAGATGGCGAGCACGATATGATAGGCATAGCTGAGTTGCGAGACCGATCGATTTTCGCCTTCGCAGACATCATTCAACTTTGTCGAGAAAAAGGACTCATTTGAGTATGCTAAAATTCATTTTTAAAAATGCGGCCCTTTATACGATAGCGAACCAGATCCCCATGTTCGCGAATTTGATTTTACTTCCGATTATTAGCAAATTTCTAAACAAAGAAGATTATTACATATTCGGAACAGTGCTCGCATACGGAGGAGTCATAAGTGTTTTTAGCAATTTCGGATTGATTCCTTCTTTTCAGAATGCGTTTTTCAAGGATCGCGAAAATTTTAAATCACGCTATGGCGATTTAATGTTTTTCTTGATTCGATATCGCATTTTGTACACCGCTGTCCTTGCATCGGTTATTTACATTTTCTTCAAAGACGATTTACCACCCAGTCGGCTTTTCGCCGTTCTCTTTTTGTATGTCACCCCCTCCATGTTCTTAGAGTTGTATAAAACATTGGGGATGCGTTATTATCAGTTCAACCACCGCCATTCTGAGGTACATAAAATAACACTTCTAAGCGGTATAATAACAGTTATATCCACCTTCACAACCGTTTATATACTCGAGCTTCACTACTTCGGTTGGTTCATTTCCTTGTTTATAGGCAACGTATTTCAGGGCATGTATTTCAGGTACAAGCTGCGGGTGGTTGAACAATTGTTACCCGCAAAAAACCCTGATCGATCATATCTCAAATCTTGTATACGATTCGGCTTGCCCACCATACCCCACAACTACAGCAGTTACTTATTGAACACCGCTGACCGATTGATTTTGGACCAGTATAAAACCGCTGTTGACGTGCAGAGTGGAGAGATAGGACTTTACAACGTAGCGTATGGATTTGCGGGGTATTTCGACAATCTGAACGGACAAATAAACAGTGTAGTATCGCCCATTTATTTCGACATGTTCGCGCGAAATGACCTCAAGGCCAACCACATTGTCAGACAAATGACGTTTGTTTGGTTTGCGATTGTGCTTGCCATGGCCTTCTTGCTTTCCATTTGGTCGAAAGAGATTTTTTATCTCATGTACATTCAGAATACCGATCAGTTGCAAGACGCGTATAAGTATTCGATTTTTCTATTCATGGCTTTTACGTATCGCCCCATGTATGTAGCAGCGGTAGACAGAGCAATATTCAATGAGCGATCTCTAGGCCTTTTAAAAATATCACTTGCAGCAGGCATTTTGAACGTTGTTCTCAACATCATATTTATTCCATTTTACGGCGTTCAAGCAGCCATATTCGCGACCTTTTTGGCATATATGTACCAAGGATTTTCAGGGCATTTTTTCAAAGACTTTCGAAAGTACATCACCCTGAAGTACTACCCCATTGTAATGTTGCTCGTCGTATTTCTTGTTAGCGCAGCTGCTTGGTGGATTGTTGAGTTTGCGATCATATCGAAAGCACTTTTAACCGCGACATTGCTGATGGGAATTGTTATCTTCTACTACAAATACGGAAAAGCGTTCATTTCAAACCTCAATCACGTGAAGCACCATGGCTAATGAGCTTTTCACCACTTTGAATTCCTTTGTAGAAGGAAAACTGAATAACCCAGAGCTCACCCAGGGGAGCGAATTCAACTACTACAAGGTTGTTCAACACGCCCTAGTATATTCCCATTCAGAAGCAACCAATAAATTGATTTCCAATCGCATAGGCAAGTCAATGTTCGAACAGCGTGTATTGTATGCGCTGAAGGGGATAATTCGTAAAAAAATCCCTACACCCAAGCTGAAATCGTACGTCATAATAGAAGGAGGCAGAGCTTCAGTAGATGAAGAAGGAAAGTACGTCTCTGTTTTTTTTCATCATCTCAAATCATTGTTCGATAAATCGGAATACAGCATAGTTGAGAACCGGGAGCAGTCTGAACTCGAAGAATACGACGTACACCTTTCAGAATTACAGCAACTCAGCAACAGAGCACTAGCTCAGCAAGAGGTTGCCATTTTGCGCGACATAAACAATGTTTATCGAAAAATTGCAGCTTCAAAACGCTTTTCTGAGAGTGAATTGCATTACATCTCCAGCGCCTTTCATATATTCTTCGAAGACTACCATCGTTATTACCAATTACTAAGTAGCTCACATGTTAAGATTGTTTTCAGCGAGTCGCACTATCACAAAGAAGGGCTGATTGCTGCAACCAAACAAAGAGGAATAAAGTTCGTTGAGTTGCAGCACGGATTGATTTCTCGTAAAGACCTATATTATGTCTACGGGCAACACCTCAGCGGCTGGGCAGAAAAAGCCCTTTTCCCAGACAAAGTTTTCGTTTTTGGCGCGTATTGGAAATCGATGCTTCTTGACGGCAGCGAGCACAAGGCGGAGGACGTCATTATTACCGGTGATTATAGCTATTCTCAGACAAAAGAGATTTTCGGCGACAAGCAAAACATCGTTTTTATTGGCGCTCAGAAAAACATGGGAGAATATTACGTGCCCTACATGCAATTTCTTCTTGACAACATTCTGCCGCAGCATCCCGAATGGGAAGTTTGGGTAAAATTGCATCCATTTGAGAAAAATCCTGCTCAGTACCATCAGTTGGGGCAACATCCAAAACTGAAGATTTTTGGCAACGAATCAAGTTTACACCACATTTTGAGTGTTTGCAAGATTCAAATCAGCATTTACAGCACCACCTTTTACGACGCTTTGGGCTATGACGTCTTGAATTTATCATTGCAATCGTATTCGCAAAGTGCAGATTACGCTGCCGACATGGTTTCAGAAGGGATAGCCTTGGCTTTAAAAGTTGACGAAGACCCCATAGAAAAATACACACAAGTAGGAATTCAATCCATGCTTCACAGAGAAGATGTGTATGCCCCATTCGACCCAGCAAAATTCAAAAAAACCATCCTTGGATTCAGTTGAAGTGATTTTTCATTAACTTTCAGACACCGCAGGTTGTTAACCTCAACCCAACTAACTCTTGAAGATAATGAAAAAGCTCATTTTGGGACTAACCACGATGTTTATTAGCCTATTTTCCATAGGACAGGAAAATCCGAGCACGGCGGCAAACATCGTTCTCTCCGACTATTTTTTCAACACCTACAACAGTGTTTCATGCACCACTGCTAGTGGCAGTTTAGGGAGTTCAGGATCGGGTGTCGCAGTGTGTGCTGGTACCGATGCAAACGACGTATGGTATCGATTCACATCGAATACCCAAGCGGTTCGAATAACGGGAACCACTTCTACCTTCGATATGGTATTGGAAGTTATTGCTGTAACAGGAATGACCAGCATGGCCTGTCAAGACGCGGTTGCTGGCGTTGGAGGAGAAACATTGCGCGCTTCAGGATTAACGATCGGTCAAGACTATTATTTGCGGATACATTCTAGCGACGGCGCTGCCGGATCATTCAGTTTTTGCGCTGAATACCTACCCTCTGCATCGGTTCGAACCGGGTGGTATCCTGTTTATACGCCCGACGATGGACTTCCAGGATACAAGATCAATCAGAACATTTTCCGCACAAACTACACCTCGTACAACGGCTTGGTTCAGGCAACACGTTGGATGTTTGAAGACATCTCGAACGGGGATATATTTGTGTATACCGTAAGTGGCGCCAACGGATTGGTTAGTTTGAACACTTTAGGCGGATTGTGTTTTGGGAAGACCTATGACGTGTCGGTAGAGATACGGGTAGACAATTTTTGGTGCGGATATTCTGTTGTCCGACAGATTTACACCG
>JANRAA010000093.1 GCA_030728235.1 Flavobacteriales bacterium | reverse complement strand
TGAAAAAGAATGCTCAAATACGTGACGTACGAAAGCAATTTCACAGCAGGGTTGGTGGTCATGAACTTCGCATACTGGTTGAATTGATACTCTCCAGCGGCACCTTCCATGAACAGTTGTAGGTTACCAGCGAGGTGGCCAAGCAAGAAAACACAGAGGAAGAGCCCTGTGGCAGACATCCAATACTTCTTAGCTAGTGATGATTTTAGAATAGCAGAACGACTCATACAGATTCACAATTTGCGTCCAAAATTAGACCTCAGCCGCCGAGTCTCCAAAAGTGGAATTTATTTAGACCTATTCTTGATAAGACCACGGTCGACTGCTCCTTATAAAACAGAAAAGCGAGGCCAATGTTTTGACCTCGCCTCCCTTGCGAAAATGAACTGTCGACTGAACGATTATTTGCCTTTCTTGCCCAGCATCAACATCTCATTCACCACAATCTCCGTCACCTGTCTGGTGATGCCCTCCTTGTCTTCAAACGTCCGATAAACAATACGCCCATCCACAGCCACTTCACTCCCTTTCTTGAGATATGTATTCGCTATTTCAGCGAGATTTCCCCACATAGATAACGAGTGCCATTGGGTATTTTCGACCTTTTCGCCACTGCTGTTCTTGTATGAATCTGACGTAGCTAGTCTGACGTTGGCCACCATTTTTCCACCGTCTAGGTTCTTCACTTCTGGGTCTTGTCCTAAAAATCCAATTAGGCAAACCCGATTTCGTAATCCTGTCATTATCGATCTGTTTTAGTTTGAAATAATGTCTGGACAAATATGAAAAAGCCATTTTGAAAAGACGGCCATTTAAACGTTTATAAACGTTTAATTTTGAAATGCGCACCTCCAACATCCGCCGAGTGAGGCGACAAGAAGAGGCAAAAGACTATCTTTGCGGCCTCAATACAGCATTCATGAGTGTACGCGTTCGCTTTGCCCCTAGTCCAACCGGCCCCCTTCACATTGGAGGTGTCCGCACGGCTCTTTACAACTACCTTTTTGCCAAACACCATGGCGGCACCTTTTTGCTTCGCATAGAAGATACCGACCAAGGGCGATTTGTGCCCGGTGCTGAAGACTATATATTGGAAGCACTGAAATGGTGTGGCATTGAACCAACAGAAGGTGTAGGTTATGGCGGGAAATTTGGCCCGTACAGGCAATCGGAACGCAAAGCCATGTACGCACAATACGCCGAGCAGCTTGTTGCCAGCGGAAATGCCTATTACGCCTTTGATAGCGAAGAGGTGGTGAGTGCCAAACGGAAAGAAGCAGAAGCAAGCGGAAACGTGTGGCAATATGATGCCTCAACCCGCATGGACATGACCAACTCATTGACTGTAAGTGCTGAGGAAACGCAAACGCGCATTGCAGAAGGAAACTGGACCATACGCTTTAAAATTCCGGAGAATGATGTAGTAGTTTTTACTGATGAAATTCGGGGTGAAATACAAATACAAACCCGGGTTCTAGACGATAAAGTACTCATGAAGAGCGACGGCATGCCGACCTATCACCTCGCCAACATTGTCGACGACCATTTGATGGAGATTACCCACGTAATACGCGGTGAAGAATGGCTACCATCGGCACCATTGCACGTGTTGTTGTACCGCGCTTTCGGGTGGACCGCACCAAAATTTGCCCATTTGCCGTTGATTTTAAAGCCAACAGGCAATGGGAAGTTGAGCAAGCGCGATGGGGATGCCGGTGGATTTCCTGTTTTTCCCATTGAGTGGAAAGATCCGGCAACGGGTCAGACCTCCTCAGGATACCGCGAATCGGGCTATTTGCCTGAGGCAGTAATCAACATGCTACTTATGCTTGGATGGAACCCCGGAACAGAGCAGGAGATTTTTACAGAAGCAGAGATGGTGTCATTGTTCTCACTTGACCGCGTGATTAAATCGGGAGCACGTTTCAACCCCGATAAAACAAAGTGGTACAACGAACATTACTTGCGCAGCAAATCGCCAGAAGATTTGACTCCTGAACTGCAAGAAACGCTGAAATCACGAGGAATAGTGGTAGAAGATAGCTTTGCTGCAGGTGTTTGCAAACTCATGCTTGAACGGGTGACGTTTGTGAAAGACATGGCCGATGCCACCTACTTTTTCAACGCACCAGAAGTGTATGATGAAAAAGTGGTGAAAAAACGATGGAAAGAAGAAAGTGCTGCGCAGATGTCGGCTTTGAGTGACATGTTAGCTGGATTGACTGATTTTTCTGAATCGGCCATCGACACTGCCTTTCATGCATTTTTAGAAGAGAAAGCTTTTTCAGCAGGCGCCATTATGCCTGTTTTCCGCTTGTTGGTTACAGGCTTAGGCGGAGGTCCATCGATGTTTGCCATTTGCGAATTACTCGGTAAAGAAGAAGTGGTAAAACGCATTGAAAAAGGAATTGCAGCATTGAAGTAATGGGAAAGATAAAAGTTGAGAATATTCGTGTGTATGGGTACCACGGTTGCATGGCTGAGGAGGCACAGTGCGGACAAGAATTTGTGGTGAATGTAGTTTTGGAGGTTGACCTTACAAAAGCCAGCGACACCGATGATTTGAACGACACTGTAGATTATGTGGTGGTGCACGACATTGTAAAGCAGCACGTTCTGCAACGCTCAAAGCTCATTGAGCACGTCGCCCAACGCATAGCCACTGCGTTGAGAGCGCGATATCACATCATTGAACATTGCAGTGTAGAATTGATTAAACCTAATCCGCCCATCGGCGGGGATGTTGGGAGTGTAGCCGTTGTGGTAGAGGCGTGAGTTCATTGATCACGAGCATTAACCCCGAAGCTTCGGGGTTAATGAACAAAACATCGCCCTTAAGTTGTCGCAATCATGCCGTCGCTTCGGGATTTCAGACCAAATAATGGTTTTGGCTAGAATCGAATAAAATGGGACAAATGAGCCGAAATGCGAATGATCATAGCGGATTGCATGCTAATTCATTATTTCCCTTCCAAAATACGAATTAAGTCTTCATTGATGTAAAAAACCTCTACACCATCTTTTCTAGAGACAAGGATTTTATGATCTACCAATTCACCCATGTATTTTGTCAATGTTGTTCGTGACGATTTTCCAATCACGGCTCCAATCAGTCTCGGTTTGATGTATGGTTGACTGAATATCGCTTCATTTACCTCCTTACTATACCATTTTAATCTTCCTTTGGCATAATCAAGAGTAGAGTCCATTTGTGCCAATATCTCATTGATTTTGGTATTTGTTAATATGGCTGTTTTTTCAGTCGCTTCTAACATAAACTCAATCCATGATTCCCATGAATTTCGCTGTGTAACGGCGCTCAATCGGAAGTAGTAGTCTTCTTTATTTGAAATAATAAACTTCGACATGTATAAAACCGGTTGTGATAATAAACCTTTACTAAATAAATAGAGAAGATTTAGGATTCGACCCGTTCTACCATTTCCATCCTGAAAGGGATGAATTGCTTCAAATTGATAGTGTGCAACACACATCTTTAACAATGGATCAATTGGGTACCTTTCGTCGTCGTTCAGAAAATCTACTAAATTATCCATTAACATTTCAATCAATCGTTCTCCTCTGGGTGGGGTGTATATTACTTCACCAGATCGATAGTCACTCTCTCCTCTTTTAATTACTACCTGTGCCTGAGGAGATCTGTAACCCGAGGTGGTTTCCTTTATCTGATTGAAAATCCGTTTAATTAGTTTGGTATCAATTCTTTGACTCTCCTGCAATTCTCTAAAACCTGCCCAAAGTGCTTCTCGATATTTCAAGACTTCTTTGGTTGCTGGGTTTATGTTTGCTTCGTTGAAAGAGTTAGAAATTGCCTTATAAAGCTCATCTTCTGTTGTGAAAATATTCTCTATCTCTGATGATGATTTTGCCTCTTGCAAGGCCAATGTATTAATCAACATTAATGGATTGGGCAGCCGGTTTAAATTTCCATTTACAGTTGCTAATGCTCGCGATGCCAGAACGAGTTTATTCAAGATTACCGGGTCGTTTCCAATGTCCTTATTTGGTGGTAACAATGGTAAATCATTGTAAGGCTTGTGTCTATCAAAGTTTTTCATCTTTGTATATGTTCACTTTTTCATGATTTGTGAACATATGGCAAATGTATGTCCATTTTTTTAACACAACTTGAGCATATGTCCAATTATTTGGAATAACTGTACATGTTCCGACGGCTACAGTGAGGAATCACTCCCAAATACTCGGCCTTTAAAGGAGTCGGCAAAGGTTCATCAGTTAGGATTGTCCAACTAAAATATAACAAGAAAGTCGCATTTGGTGCAGATGCGAGTCTATAATGGTCTGAATAGACTTAATCCACAAGATTCATCTCCGGCACCACATCAGGCACCACCAATTTACCGGCTGTGGCAGCAATAATTTGTTCAACACTCACACCTGGTGCTCGTTCGAGCAGGTGAAATGCTCCGTCTTTAATTTCCAGAACAGCCAATTCTGTCACCACCTTTTTCACGCAACCTACACCTGTAAGCGGAAGGGTGCAAGCAGGCAGAATTTTAGACTCACCAGCTTTGTTGGTATGCATCATGGCAACAATGATGTTTTCTGCACTGGCCACCAAATCCATGGCGCCGCCCATGCCTTTTACCATCTTACCTGGGATTTTCCAGTTGGCGATATCTCCATTTTGACTCACCTCCATGGCCCCTAAAACGGTGAGCTGCACATGTCGGCCTCGAATCATCGCAAAACTCATTGCAGAGTCAAAATAAGCCGCACCGGGAAGAGCTGTAATGGTTTGTTTACCAGCATTGATAAGGTCTGGATCTTCAGATCCCTCGACAGGAAAAGGACCCATGCCTAAAATTCCATTTTCAGATTGAAATTCGACATCGATGCCTTGTGGAATATAGTTGGCAACAAGCGTTGGTATTCCGATCCCCAGGTTCACGTAGTAACCGTCTTGCAGTTCTTGGGCGATGCGTCGCGCGATTCCGTTTTTATCTAACATGTCGTTTCAATTAAGCCTTTCTAACCGTGCGTTGTTCAATGCGTTTCTCGTAGCTGTTGCCTTGAAATATGCGTTGGACAAATATTCCAGGTGTGTGGATTTGATTTGGGTCGAGATGTCCAATGGGCACCAACTCTTCAACTTCAGCGATGGTTATTGTTCCCGCCATGGCCATCATGGGATTGAAATTCCGCGCAGTGGCTTTGAAGATGAGGTTGCCGGCAGTATCTCCCTTCCACGCTTTCACAATGGCAAAATCAGCAGTGAGTGCTGTTTCCAAAATATGTGGCTTTCCGTTGAAAATACGTACCTCTTTGCCTTCGCCCACTTCTGTTCCGTATCCTGCGGGGGTGAAAAATGCAGGAATGCCCGCTCCTCCAGCTCGACAGCGTTCCGCTAACGATCCTTGAGGAATCAGATCAACCTCCAACTCACCACTGAGCATCTGGCGTTCAAACTCTTCGTTCTCACCCACGTATGAAGAAATCATTTTGCGAATCTGCTTGTTCTGCAACAACAGTCCCAATCCGAAATCATCCACGCCGGCATTGTTCGATATGCATGTGAGATCGTTTACCCCCAGTTTCACTAACTGAGCAATGCTGTTCTCCGGAATTCCGCACAGACCAAAACCCCCGAGCATCAAGGTCATCCCGTTTGTGATGCCTTTACACGCTTCTTCGGCATTCGCCACTACTTTATTTAAAGCCATAATTTCAATCTAATCGAAGAGTTCTTCATCTTCAATGGTTTCTTCTACCTCGCTACCAAAGTTAACGGATTTATCTTCGCTGTACTTTCGGCAATCCAACGAACTGGCATCAAAACCTTCTGGCGCCTCAAAATCTGCTGTCGGTATCGCCAGTGATTTATCGGCATACGCTTGCTTCATATAAAACCCAAAAATTGGCAGTCCGGTGTTCGCCCCCTGTCCTTTATCGGTGCTCGAAAAACGAACCCCAGGATCTTGGGCACCAACCCACACCCCTGTCACCAATGTCGGCGTTAAGCCCATAAACCAACCGTCGGTGTTGTTCTGTGTTGTACCTGTTTTACCCGCCATGGGTGTCTTGATGCCGTCGTATTCACGCGAAGCAAGGTCCATACGCAATCGCACGCCTGTTCCGCTTGTTTTGCCCGTTTCACGGTTGTACGCGCCATCTACCACACCTTTCATCAGCTCAATGGTTTTGTAAGCTGTTACTTCGTCAATGCCTTGACGGATGTTTAACTCTGGCTCGTAAATCACGTTTCCGTTTTTATCTTCAATGCGTACGATGATGATGGGTTCGATGTACACGCCTTTGTTTGCGAACGTGGCATTGGCAGCAACCATTTCAAACAAGCTGAGCTCAGCCACACCAAGGGCAATGGATGGCACGCTCGGCACTTTACTGGTAATTCCCATGTCTTGTGCTGTTCTTACCACGACGTCGGTACCGTATTCTTTGATCAATTTGGCGGTGATGGTATTCATTGAATTGGCCAATGCGTATTTCATTGTCACCATGCCTCCGTATTTGAAATCACTGTTGTCGGGCGACCAAGGTGGCTGTCCGTCTGGCATCTCTATCACTACTTTCTGATTCGGCAGTTCAGTGCACGGGTGCATGCCCAATCGCAGAGCAGTTGCATACACGAATGGCTTAAACGTTGAACCCACTTGTCGGCGTGAATGATACACGTTATCGAACTGAAAAAACTTGTAGTCAATACCCCCAACCCACGCTTTTACGTGACCTGTAGATGGTTCAATAGAAAGC
>JANRAA010000092.1 GCA_030728235.1 Flavobacteriales bacterium | reverse complement strand
GTCATTCCTCTTGAACTCATTCGCATTACAAGGGCCGAAGGTGTTATTCTTTCTAACATGATTATCAAACGCTCGTATGCCTTCAACTTTAAAGGTAAACTTTGCCGACGATCTTCAGCTCCAACTACCAGTTGCTGAAATTCCTTTTGGTCATCGCGCATCTTCCAGAAAAAGAAAATCGCCACCAGAAACACAATAATTGAAGGAATTAGGGCCGTCAGAGTCAACGTAAGAGCTTCCATTTTGCTTAACTTTCAGAAATAAATTGGTCTATAATATTCAACTTCGAAGATATGGGTTTCAAGATTAGTAGCGGATTGACACTTGGTTGTTTTTTGCTCGTAAGTATGTGCACAGCGCAAATCAACTTCATTAGAGACTTGAGTCTGATGGTTAGCGAAGAAGCTGGAACCTTGGCAAACGCCTGGACCGGCGGATTAACCGCCCCTCAATTTTCTCGCATCGACGTAGATTTAGATGGTGACAAAGACCTTTTTATTTTCGATCGTGACGGCGGGAGAAAATTGGTTTTCTTGAACATGGATCCAACACCTGGCGCGATAAGCTACAAGTATGCTCCCGAATATGCAGAAGCATTTCCTGTGTTAAAGGAGTGGGCGCTGTTGCGCGATTTCGACTGCGATGGAAAAGAAGACATCTTCACAAACTTTCAATCGAGCATTAAAGTCTACAGAAACATTTCCACTACTGAGTCTGGACTTCAATTCGAGCTCTTTACAAATCAACTTTTTGGAACTTTTGATTTTGGCGCTGGTGATACGGAGTTGCCGTTGGTTTGTCTTTCTATGGACTTGCCGATTATCGGCGATCACGACGGCGATGGCGACATTGATATCATAACGTTTACTGAATCGGCCACGACGCTTTACTATTTCCGAGGCACTGGAGTTGACCAAGGCGATTGCTCGCTACTTCAATTTGAGTGCATCAACCGCTGCTATGGGATGTTTAACGAAAGCACAGAGAGCAATGTGGTTATATACGCTGAAGATTTTCAATGTCCTTTTCAAGTTGCCGATCCGCGAAGCGCAGAATCGAGAGCATTGCATGCAGGCGGTTCTTTGTTAGACATCGATGTCGATCAAAACGGCATCAAAGACATTATTATAGGTGATGTAACTTACAACAACCTGATTTTATTGAAATTGGAAGACGCTATTGATGGACAAGACAGCACCATTTCTGTTGACCCAGCATTCCCGGTTAACAATGGAAGTGGACCTGCGGTTGCTCTTCAACGTTTTCCTGCTGCGTACTATGAAGACATCAACAACGATGGTATATCTGACTTATTGGTAGCACCAAATAGCCGTTTCGACGGAGACGACGACCACAGCGTTTGGTTTTACATCAACGAAGGACAAGAAGATCTTCCCGACTTCACATTTGTCCAAGATAATTTTTTGCAAGACCAAATGATTGAAGTTGGCCGCGGCGCCTACCCCGTTTTATTCGACTACGATGGCGACGGACTGAAAGACTTGGTTGTTGCAAACAAAGAATACTTCGAAGAAATTGACGTCTTGCCATCACAGCTCGCACTCTTTCGGAATACAGGAACTGCTGAAGCACCCGCCTACACCTTGGTAGATTTGAATTGGCTCGACATTCCATCGTATGCTATCGAAAGCATATACCCGAGTTTCGGCGACCTTGATGGGGATGGCGATTGGGACATGATTCTTGGTGAAGAGACAGGCATATTGCACTATTTCGAAAATACCGCTGGGGTTGGAAACGAAGCGAATTTCGTACTTGAAGCAGCAGCCATTACCGATTCACAAGGCACTGTTATTGACATCGGCCAATTTGCTACACCGCAGATTTTTGATGTCGACAACGACGGAAAACTTGATCTACTAATTGGAGAAAAACTTGGCCTGGTGAACTATTTCAGAAATACGGGTACTACAAGTTTTCCTTTGTGGACAAGGGTTCAGGGTGCTGCAGGCGATTCTTTGGGAGGTGTTTCGGCAACCACGTATCTTGGGATAAACGGATACAGCGTTCCAAACATGGTGCGCGACACCAATGATGTATTGCACCTATTTCTTGGAAATGAAACAGGTACCATACAATTGTTCAACAACATCAACGACAACATCACCGGATTGTTCGATGCAGAACCATTCAGCTTGGATGGATTCAGAGAAGGCGATCGTTCAGCCGTTTGGGTTGAGGATATAGACCACGACGGCAAGTGGGACATGTTTTACGGCATCATCAATGGAGGATTGATATACTTTGATGGAGATGCTGTTGATCCAGTTCCCACGGTTGAAAGCTACAATGCTGAAAATCTTACTGTTTACCCAAATCCGGCTGAAGACCAATTCACAGTGGTGATGCCGAATGACGGTGTGCATTACTACTTTATCTTCGATATGTTGGGAAAAAAGGTGAGTGAAGGATTTGGCAGCAACAACATCACCGTCGATGTATCTTCTTTAAGTTCCGGACTTTATACGGTTATTGTACCAACGGCTAAAGCCACGTTGACAGCAAAAGTGCTGGTGAACTAACTTGGGAAACCAAGCGCGGGTTGTTATTTATCGAGATTGATTCTCCAGATCAGTCCGGCATGAAACGAATACCCCTGACTCAATGACCCGGTTAGCGGAGAACGGTTATCGCCAAGTTCAAAAGATCCAAAAGATACATCTACCAAATCTTCCTTCTTGAAAAACTGATAATCTCGCAGGATGGAATGTCCGGCCCGAAGATTCAGCACCAAAGAACGCGTCACATAGACATCGGCGAAGCCCCAAACATTGTTTTCACCGACCTCCAAGTACGCATCATTTGCGTTGTATGAGTATTTTCTACCACTGTACACTATGCCTGCATGGAGTCTATCATTCAACGTTTTTCGCACAGTTGCTCCCAGAGGCAGCGTAGCATCGATTTGAAATGTAGATGACGCTTGCCATTTGAAGCCAAAAATAGGAACCGTCAACGGTCCGAATTTATCACCATTGACATAGGCACCGAATTTCCATTGAAAAGTTGGCGACTTGGTTTTTGAGACAATCACCAATCCACCAAATTGAAAATCACCTTGACTGAGCTTACCGCGTTTAGCGCTCGACTTCGGCAGCAGCAAAAAAGTACTTTTCCACGCATCGTTCCAAGAGTGCTGCCAGCCAATTTGAAGCGTATTGCTTTGAAAAACATCGCCATCGAGCACCAAAGTAGAGTGAGCAAAACCAGCAAGAATATAATTTACGGAATCCACTTTCAGCGGAACGAGTGCACTCGCATCCGCGTAAGCGATGTTGAAGCCAGTATTCGTGGAATCGAGCACCTCATTGTTCGGAGAAACGCGGTATTCAAGCTTCACAAGATCAATAAACTGCTGGCCTGACAGGGTATTACAAAAAAGAATCAAACTTAAAATGAGGTAATGGATGCGCATCTTCATCTGTTCCGAAAAAAAAGTAAAGAAACATAAATTCCATTCAAAAGATAGCGAGGCAAAAAAAAGGGTGACCTCATTGAGACCACCCTTTCATATTTTCAGACTAGAACTTACGCTTGCACGCTGTTCATGTTGTCGAGCACATCCATTACTTCACGCACTGCTTTTGCAGAGTCGGCGAGCAATGCTTTCTCAGCATCGTTCAATTGAAGTTCGATGATTTCTTCGATACCGTTCTTACCTAGTTTCACAGGAACACCCAAGTAGATATTTTTTAGACCGTACTGACCATCAAGCCAAGCACAAACTGGGAAAACACGTTTTTGGTCGCGAACGATCGCTTCAACCATTTGAGCTGCTGCAGCACCTGGTGCATACCACGCTGAAGTACCAAGTAGGTTCACGATTTCGCCGCCACCTTTCTTTGTACGCTCAACAATTGCATCCAATTTTTCGCTGTCGATAAGCTCAGTAACTGGAATACCACCTACTGTTGTGTAACGTGGAAGTGGAACCATTGTGTCTCCATGTCCGCCCATCAAAACAGCTTGAATATCCTTTGGAGAAACATCCAAAGCTTCAGCAAGGAACGCGCGGTAGCGAGCAGTATCGAGGATACCAGCCATACCGAAAACCTTGCTACTGTCTACTTTTGCGCTTAGGTAAGCACAGTAAGTCATCACGTCAAGCGGGTTCGAAACGACGATGATTTTCGCATTTGGAGAATACTTAATCACGTTTTCGGTAACGCTCTTCACGATGCCTGCATTTGTAGCGATCAAATCGTCTCTGCTCATTCCAGGCTTACGTGGCAGACCAGAAGTTATCACAACAACTTCAGAATCGGCAGTTTTGGAATAATCATTGGTTGAACCGATTGTGCGTGTATCGTACAAATTGATAGGAGCTGTTTCCCAGATATCGAGAGCTTTACCTTCGGCATAGCCTTCTTTGATATCGAGAAGTACTACTTCATTTGCGATTTCGCGGGTGGCCAATACATCGGCGCACGTTGCGCCCACATTGCCTGCTCCTACTACTGTAACTTTCATGAAAGAACGAATTATGGTTTTCAAATTGAGTGCTTCAACAAAAAGGGTTGCCCCCGTTTATTGCGACAAAATTACGAAACAATTTTTGTTTAGAACCCGCCGTTTGCCCTTAGAAATTAGGCACACAAATTATGTAACTTCGAAGCCGATGAAAGATGTAATGCGACTGACAATTTTTACCCTTTTCTTTTGCCTAATCTCACTCGTGAGCATGGCTCAACCTGGCAATAATTCGTTACCTGAAGGTGAAGCTGGGGTAGACTACAACGTAACCAACGATAAAGGCCGACAAGGGCTGTGGGTGCGGGTTTACCCAACGGGGAAGCTTTACTATCGCGGACAATTTACAGACGGAATTCCGACTGGGACGTTCACTTTTTATTACGATACTGGTGAGAAGATGAGTGAAGTAAATCACCTAGACGGCACCAAGAAAATGGATGTGATAAACTTTCACAAAAACGGAAAAAAACTTTCTGTGGGAAGCTATTCTGAGAAAATGATTGACGGGAAAGTAGAAAAAATCAAGCAAGGCGAGTGGGAATTTTATGCTGAATCTGGCACCTTAAAGACAAAAGAAACCTATGTCGACAACCTCAGAGAAGGGAAATCGGTGGAGTACTTCGAATCGGGCAAGGTGCTGATGGAAAATTCTTACCTACACGATCAGAAGAATGGCGCATGGAGAGAGTATTTTGAAAACGGGCGCTTGAAGGGTGAAGGAAACTATGAAAACGATGAGCTCAACGGCCCGTATAAATTGTACGAAGCCAATGGACGTCCGTTTGTACAAGGAAGCTACTACAAAGGCGTGAAAGACGGCTTGTGGATCAAGTTCAACAAATCTGGAGAAATAGAGCTAAACATCAAGTACGACAAAGGCGTAGAATTAGCTACTCGTCGTGAGAACGGAGAGTTCACCGACTACTTCGCGGGCGGCATACCAAGTGCTACCTACAACTACGAAGGTGGAAAAAAGAATGGCCCATTTACTGAATGGTTCGACCAAGGGGAATGGATACGAGAACAAATGACAGAACCTTTGCCAGGTGGTGGCATTCAATTCAAAGAGCGTTTGGTGGGCACGCAGGTTAAATGCGAAGGCGACTATGTAAACGACTTACTGGATGGACCAGTGACATGGTACAATGAAAAAGGTAGAATCATGAAAATTGAACACTATCTTGAAGGCAAATTACAATCGGTAGAAACACGATGAAAAAACATCTACTCTTAGCGCTGGTTTGCGGGGCATTCGTTTTTAGCTGCAAAAAGAAAACGGACTACGAAGCCATCGACTTCGGTTACAACTACTTCCCAAACGGTTTAGCCACATACATTGACTACGAAGTGGATTCTATCTCTTACGGCACCATTAACGATACCACCCACTTCTATTTGAGAGAGAAAGTTGCCGAGGAATTTGTAGACAATGAGGGGCAGCTTGCCACCCGATTGGAACGTTACAAAAGACCAACTTTAGACGCTGATTGGACTTTGACCGATGTTTGGTTTCAAAAGCGAACTACCACGACCGCAGAGCGTGTAGAAGAAAACATTAGGTATGTGCGCCTTACCTTCCCCATCAAGCCAGAAAACAATTGGGATGGAAATGTGTATAATACAGAGGACGTATGGAATTATCGTTATTCCAACATTGCTGTGCCTTACGAGATGAACGGACAGACCTTTGAGAAGACGTTGCGTGTAAATCAGCGCAACAACATCAACCTCATCGATCAAGAAGACGCTTGGGAAGTGTACGCTGAAGGAATAGGATTGATTCATAAAAAACTTACCGATCTCACATTTCAAAACCAAGAGATTGTAGGTGTTTCATACGAAATGCGCGTTATAGATTACGGCACTGAATGAGATTATTGCTCTTGACAAGCTTCTACTTTTTGCATGTTGTTTGCAGCTTAAGTCACACGGCCCCGAACAAATATTGGGTTCGGTTTTCAGATAAAGACAACTCCTCATTTAGCACCAGCAACCCTTCAGAATTCCTTTCAGAACGCGCTCTAGCGCGGAGAGCAAAAAGTGCTCAACCCATTACCACAGAAGATCTTCCTGTAAATTCAAATTACATACAAGACGTTTTATCTATCGGCAACATCGAGCACCTGCACAGCTCGAAATGGTTTAACGCCATTACCATAAAAACTACCGATTCGACCTTGATAGCTGCTATAGAAGCGTTGCCTTTCGTTTCTCAAGTCAGACAAGTGCGCACCTTCCATTCTCCCATTGCACCAGAAGAAATGCTCAGACG
>JANRAA010000091.1:8389-34964 GCA_030728235.1 Flavobacteriales bacterium | reverse complement strand
TCTCTCCATTGGCTCTCATCGAACCCAACAACTCCAACTGAAACTCTCCTTCCGCTGTGCGCAGCGAAACGGGCTTGAATAAAAACCCTGACGCGTCTATCTCGGCTATGCCATCCAAATTTGTCGCCTCAAATGACCGAAATGTGAATTTGTCGGCATGAACGTTCAACTTCAATCGGATGTCGTCTGGAAAACTCAGTTGGTAGGTGTCGCTCGACGCGGATGTTGAAAGCACCGATGCCAATTCGAAATTGTGTGAATTGCATGTGGCTTCTACCAACATCTTTTCTCCAGGAATAAGCAGCCATGCGAGGAACTGATGAAAGATGCCTGTTAACCGCAAATCACTGCCGTTGATGCTTAACGATAAATCATTGATGGCGGCATAGCCACTATTCAATGCAAAACTGCCGTTGATGCTCTCCAAGGGGTGGTCGAGGTCTGAAAATGCAGCTGTGGCTTCCGTCAGTTCGATGGTGCCCGATACGTCGGCGTTGCGCAATGATGCCGTGGTGATCTCCCAATTGGGCAACGCTCCTTTGAAATCGAGTCTCAAATTGGTATTGCCTCCTAACTGGACAAGTGAGTCTAAATTGAAAAAGCGCTGAAAGGCCCCGAGCTCTATGCCTGCCTCAACATGCACGTTTGCGTGTGGATTTGAAAGGTCAATAATGTTTCCACGAACCAATATCACCCCGCCATCCAAGGATGCATTCAATAAAGGGGTCTCTAAGGTGGTGCCCGTCTTGTCGCCTTTTACCAATACGGTTCCGTTTATGTCTTGAAGGGCTGGTATATCTAACCCCCTGCTGATCTCACCATCGTCTAAAGCAACTTCTACTGTCCATGTCAAACTTCCTCCACCGCCCGCTAGTCCACGCAATGCAAACCTAACATCGGCGGCGCCATCAATCTCAAAACCTTCGAGTGATTGTGTATATTCTTTGGGGATTATCGATAGGATGTTGGGTATCGACTCACCACTAAACAGGGCCGATATATCGCAATCAACACTTTCTTTGATTTGGGCAAAGTGGGCTTTCCCAGTGGCTGCTGAACGGCCTATGCTTATCGATAGGTTGTCGAAGTTGTACCTGCTTGCTGCGAGATCCAATGCTGCATCTGTGCCAATGGCTACTTTCTTTCCTCCTATCCATTCTGTGCCTTCTGCAAAAACAAACGAACGGGCCGACTCAATTTCTCCGTCAAACGTGAGCTTCTCTCCTTCGACCTTTCCTTTTAAGGTGGCTGCTGTGTTCCGTAAATCAACCCTCACTTCACTTGGTTGATCGTCATACAAGAGGTCCATTTCACTCAACTCAACCAATTGAATATCGAACACAACCTCGGTGGTAGTGCTGTCTTCGGCAACTTTCCAAAAATGGTAGTTGTCGCCTTTGTTGAACTTTCTGATTTTGGCGGTCCCCCCTTGCAATCCGATGTGCTTGACGGTGTACTCGCCCTGTATCAAATCCCAAATGCTGAATGATATATTCAACTCCTGTGCATACAACAGGGTGTCGCGCTCCTCTTGTGTGTCGTACAGCAAGACGCGCGTTCCTTGCAAGGTGGCGTTGGGAAAATCAGAAAAGATGGTGTAGTCGATGGCTTCTACTTTGAGCTCGGTAAGCAGCTGCTGTCCCAAACTCTCCAACGCTTTTTGCTTTATTTCTTCTTCATGTGAATATGCCCAAATAGCAAATATGGTTGTTGCAACAAGGATGGTTCCTGCTGCCCAAAGTCCATATTTGAAAGCGCGTCGTAGCATGTCTTAAAACCGTGTGAAGGTAATTGAATCGTTTATCGTCTCTTTGGTTCTGTTTAATCGAAAGCAAACAACGATTTGTTAACTCAACGCCTTCAATCACTACTTAGTTTTGTTTTGCGATATAAATAGTTGACCTTTGAGTCTATCTCAAAAACTCCACCAGAAATGAAGAAGCGCGAATTTTTAAAACTGACCGGTGTCGTTGGAACTGGCATATTGGTTTCTCCGCTGATGGCGTGCAACAACGAACCTCAAAAAGAAGTCAAAACAGAAGAGCCTGTATTGGAAAATACCATCTTTACGCTTCCTGAACTAGGTTACGCTTTCAATGCCCTCGAACCTGCTGTTGATGCCATGACGATGGAAATCCACCACGACAAACACCACGGTGGGTACGTAACAAAATTAAACGCTGCCCTCGCTGAATCGACAACCTTCGGAGGCAAATCACTAGAGCAAATTCTCGCCGCAATAGGCGAAAACGATACGGCTGTAAGAAACAACGGGGGCGGACATTATAACCACTCTCTTTTCTGGAAGGTCATCGCACCAGGCGGTGCATCGCAACCTTCAGGAGCTTTGGGCGATGCCATAAACGCTTCTTTTGGTAGCTACGATGCTTTTGCTTCTGCCTTCGCAGATGCTGCAAAAACGCGCTTCGGGTCGGGCTGGGCTTGGCTGTCGAAATCCAATGATGGTAAACTGGTGGTGTCGTCTACTCCAAACCAAGATAACCCACTGATGACCAACGTGGTGGAGGTGAAAGGAACGCCAATTCTCGGACTAGATGTGTGGGAACACGCGTACTACCTGCAATACCAAAACCGCAGGGCCGACTACATTTCATCGGTCATGGATATCGTGAACTGGGATGCCGTAGCAGCAAATTTCGCCGCTCTGTAATATTCACTTCTGTTTTCGTGCAAAACCGAGTTTACCTGCATACCTTTGCAGCGTGAAGCACGTGCTTCTAAAAACGCTAAATATGAAAATAGAAAAAGGCACCCTGGTTGTCCTCGACTACAGCTTGTATGCAGACGGTCCTGAAGGCGAACTTATCGAAGAAACATCTGGTGACGAACCATTTGAATTCATCTTCGGAATGGAAGAAATGCTTCCTAAATTTGAGCAAGCCCTACAAGGTAAAGCAGCAGGGGAAGCTTTCAAAGTAGCTATCAAAGCTGAAGATGCTTACGG
Source organism: Flavobacteriales bacterium (assembly GCA_030728235.1). GTDB lineage: Bacteria > Bacteroidota > Bacteroidia > Flavobacteriales_D > Sanyastnellaceae > RI-182. Next base: position 31,999 of record JANRAA010000091.1, on the reverse strand, counting down.
ATTAGAAGATCCTGAAGCTATTATCGAATTCGAAAAATCTGTTTTTATGGTGGATGGTGAACTCGACGACGAAATGTTCGAAGAGGGTGAGCTTATCCCAATGGAAGACGAAGAAGGTAATGAAGTACTTGGCGTTGTTGCTGAAGTAGGTCTTAACACTGTAACACTCGATTTCAATCACCCCCTCGCTGGTGTTGATTTGTTCTTCGACGGTACTGTTGTTGAACTTCGCAAGCCAACTCAAGACGACTTCGATCGCATGCGCGATATCGAAGATTAAACCTTTCGTCATCTTTTACGAACGGTCGCAACATTAACGGCCTTCTTTCGTTCGACTTCTACAAATCTTTGAAAAATAAACTGCAGCCGTGCAACTATTGTTTGTGCGGCTGTCTGTTGTTTATCTATTGCATTTTATGAAGCACGTCATCTGGCTTTTTTGCCTTCTCTCTTTCCCGCTGGTCGCGGATGCTCAAAAAAAATTCTCTGTAAGTGGGACTATAACTGATGAACAAACCGGCGAAGCGCTGATTGGCGCTACGGTGTTTGTTAGCGGACTAGACAGGGGAACCGCAACCAACCTCTATGGGTTCTATTCGCTTACGCTCGACGAGGGTGAATACGACATGAAAGTAAGCTACATAGGCTACGATCAAAGGTCAATACCGGTGAAGCTATCTGCTCCCATCCGTCTCGATATCGAACTCGCTCCAATGGGCTTCCTGGTGCAAGAAGCAGTCATCGAAACAGAAAACACGGCGGATAAAAACATCAACTCTACCGACATGAGCACGGTGTCGATGCAGATGTCGCAAATCAAAAAAATCCCGGCCTTCATGGGCGAGGTTGATGTCATCAAAGCAATTCAATTATTGCCCGGCGTTCAAACGGTAGGCGAGGGCACAAGCGGTTTCTACGTCCGCGGTGGTGCTGTCGATCAAAACCTCATCCTCCTCGATGAGTCTCCAGTATACAATGCTTCTCACTTGCTCGGTTTTTTCTCTGTCTTCAACAGCGACGCCATCAAAGATGTGCAGCTTTACAAGGGCGGAATCCCTGCACGCTACGGCGGAAGGTTGTCTTCGGTGCTGGATATACATATGAAAGACGGTAACTCAAAACAGTGGCACGCACAAGGGGGTGTTGGAACCATCGCTTCGCGCCTTACTGTGGAGGGGCCTATCGTGAAAGACAAAGGGTCGATCATGATCTCGGGCCGAAGAACGTACGCTGATTTATTCTTGAAACTCAGTCAAAACGAGGCGCTACGAAATACTAAGTTGTACTTCTACGATCTCAACCTCAAAGCGAACTACAAAATCACTGAGAATGATCGTCTGTACCTCAGCGGATACTTCGGTAGAGATGTCTCAAGCATTAACGATCTCTTTGGCTTCAGTTGGGGAAATGCGACAGGAACACTGCGGTGGAACCACCTCTATAACAACAAGCTGTTTTCGAATTTGACGTTTATCTATTCGAACTTCGACTACCGCATCGAACAGAACATCGAACAATTTGGTTTCATCTGGGAATCGAAAATAAAGGATGTATCTGCGAAACTCGACTACAGCTACTTTCTAAACCCAAACAATACTCTCCAGTTCGGTGTGCAGTCTACCTACCGATCGCTTGACCCTGGTTTTGCCCGGGCTTCTGGCGACGCATCTTTACTCATTGATCAACGCATTCCTCTCAATTTCTCCTTTGAACATGGTATCTACATCAGCAATGAACAGGCATTCAACGATCGCTTTTCTGCAAACTACGGTGTAAGATATTCTCTCTTCCAAAATGTGGGTGCCGGCACGATCTACAATTTCGATGATGCATACAACCTTACAGATTCAAATGTATATGCCAAAGGCGATGTCTTCAATACGTACGGTGGTTTCGAGCCGCGCATCGGATTAAAATACAGTATCGACAACAAATCGTCGGTGAAGGCGAGCTACAACCGCACACGTCAGTATCTCCAAATAGCCAGTAACTCAACGGCTTCGTCGCCGTTGGATGTTTGGTTCTCTGCCAGCCCGAACGTGAAACCTCAAATAGCAGATCAGGTAGCGCTGGGATATTTTAGAAACATCGCCGATGATGTCCTCGAAGCATCGGTGGAGGTGTACTATAAAGACATGCAAAACACCATCGACTTTGCAAACCACGCCAACCTGCTGCTTAATAAATACATTGAAGGTGAGTTGCGTTTCGGACAAGCACGATCTTACGGTTTGGAATTCTTACTGCGTAAACAAGCAGGCGATCTTACTGGGATGGTGTCGTACACGCTATCGCGTAGCGAACGCAAAATCACGGCTATTGAAAAAGACTGGTACCCAAGCTTCTACGACAAAACCCACGACGTAGCTTTGGTGCTGGCCTATACACTGAGCCAGCGCTGGTCGGTAGCTACAAACTTCGTATACAGCACTGGTAACGCGGTAACAATGCCTACCGGTCGCTTCGAATACATGGGCATGGTGGTGCCAGTATACTCCGATAGAAATGGATCGCGCATGCCTGCCTATCACCGGTTGGACCTTTCTGCAACCCTGCAGCCAAAGAAAAATGCCGACCGCAAGTGGCAAGGTGAGTGGGTATTCTCTGTGTACAATGCATACTTCAGAAAGAATGCTTACACCATCAATTTCCGCCAAGATGCAAACGATCCAAATATGACGTATGCCGAAAAAACATACTTGCTACCAATCGTTCCTGCTGTTACCTACAACTTCAAATTCTAAGTGCAATGAAAAATATATTTCTCATCCCCGTTGCTTTGATCGTCATGTTGTCGGCTTGCACTGAACGTATCGATCTTGAACTAAATGATCAAGACTCCCGCCGGTTGGTTGTTGAAGGTTGGTTCACCGATCAACTGAAACAACACGAGGTGAAGCTTACATACACCACGAGTTACTTCGAAAACCAAGCTGCTCCTGCTGCTTCTGGCGCCATCGTCACCATCTCCGACGGCAATACAACATGGAATTTGGAAGAACAAAGTCCGGGTAGGTACTTTACACCCGAAATGGCTGGCACACCCGAAACGTGGTACTACCTCAACATCGAGGTCGATGGCGAAGTCTATGAAGCTTCCTCGTGGATGCGCCCCGTGGCCGATGTCGACTCGCTACACGTGCGCGTCCTCGACCCCTTCGTTGAATTCGGTTTTCCTGGCGATCCGTACTACAGTGTGCGGATATGGACGCAAGAACTTCCCGGACAAGGAGATCGATACATGTGGCTAACTTATGTAAACAATGTCGGCATTCGCGACACACTGCGCGAGCTTACTTTTGTTGACGACTTGTTGTATGACGGAGTATATGTTGAAAACATCGAAATCGATTATTTAGAGATTGGCACTGAAGCAAACATCGGCGACACCGTGCGCATTGAACAGTTCAACATCGGCCCTGAGGCCTACGATATTTTTATTGGCATCATGAATGAAACCGACTGGAATGGCGGACTTTTCGATGCCCCTCCATCAAATGTTGAAACAAATATTTCGAACGGAGCATTGGGTTTTTGGGGCGCAGCATCGGTGCGTGAAGGCTCTACAATCATTGAAGAGTAGAGACTGTTATTTCACATGAAGAGCGTGTTTTTCTCGCTGTTCGCGGATGATAAACGTTAATCGCAGAGAACGTAAAGGTCAACGTGGAAAGCGCAAAACATCTGAGGTGCCCCATGTGATCAATCTCAAAAGGGTTGAAATAACCACTATGGCATCCCTTACTCACCACGCAATGTGAAGAATTCGTTGTTCTCTATCATTTTTTATTGGCCGCCGTCGTTACCTTCGTATCATGTCTAAATCTCCATTCAAAACCTCACGGTCGAACTGGTCGACGTCGTTTTCAACCATCGTGGGAATGACGCTGACGCTAACCATGCTGGGTTTGCTGACCCTACTAGCGCTGTTTGGAAATGAATGGCAACGCATGTTACGCGAACAAGTAATCGTTCAGGTTTTCCTTCAACAAGAAATGGATGAGCCTGGGGTGGCGCGGGTGAAGAAAATCATCGACACCGCCAACTATACACAAGAGGCCATGTACATCACCAGCGAGCAGGCTTCTCGCCAGATGGAAGAAGAGCTGGGCGAAGAGTTTATCGAGTTCCTCGGATACTTGCCCGTTCCTCCAAGCATCGATGTAAAGCTGAAAACAGAGTTTACCTCACTCGATAGCCTGCAGTGGATATCTGAACAAATCGGCGCCATTGAAGGCGTAAAAGAAGTTGAATACCAGCGTGTGTTGCTCAGTAAACTTGAGCAAAACATCCGCCGTCTTAGTCTGCCCCTCATTGTTTTTGCTGGCCTGCTCCTGCTTATCGCCGTAGCACTCATCAACAACACCATTCGCCTTTCTATCTTTTCGAAACGTTTCTTGATCAAAAGCATGCAATTGGTGGGCGCTACGCGTGCATTCATACGCCGTCCTTTCATTCTCAAAGGCATCTGGCTCGGCATCATCTCCGGTTTGTTGGCATTTGGCGTTATCGTCTCGCTGCTCGGACTTTTCCGCAGAATTAGCGGTGAGCTTTTCGACGCGCTCGACTTCGAAACGTTCGCAAAACTGTTCGCAGCAGTCATGGCCCTGGGCATTCTCATCGCATGGATTTCAACCCACATGGCGGTAAACAAGTACATCCGCTTGCGCCAAGATCAGTTGTACTGATATTTTCAAGTATCTTTGGCCTACATATATAGAATATGAACACAAAGGAATTCGCTTTCGATCGCTCAAACTACAAATTACTCCTCATCGGTCTAGTCATCATCATCGTTGGGTTCATCCTTATGTCGGGCGGTGGTGTTGATGATCCTAACGAGTTCAGCGAAGATATCTTCAACTTCCGTCGCATCACCCTCGCACCACTTGTTGTGCTCGGTGGATACGGATTCGTGATGTACGCCATCATGAAAAAACCACAATCAACGACGAACCAAAAAGTGTCGTGACTGTTCTCCAAGCAATCATACTGGGTATTATTCAAGGACTGACGGAGTTTTTACCCGTCTCCAGCTCCGGACACCTCGAACTGGGTAAAGCTATACTCGGCAGTGAACAATTGCCATCAGAAAGTTTGATGTTTACCGTGGTGGTCCACTTCGCTACAGCACTCAGCACCATTGCCGTTTTTAGAACCGACATCGCCCGAATCTTCAAAGGTCTGTTCGCATTTCAAAACAATGAGGAGTTTCAATATTCCCTCAAAATTGTGATTTCAATGATTCCCGCAGCTTTTATCGGGGTGATGTTTGATTCAGAAATAGAGGCGTTGTTTAGTGGACAAATACTACTTGTTGGTGCTATGCTCGGTTTAACCGGTTTGCTGTTGTTTCTCGCTGATCGAGCAAAAAACACCGATAAATCTGTTGGCTACAAAGAGGCTTTAATCATCGGCGTAGCTCAAGCAATTGCCATCCTTCCCGGTATTTCCCGCTCTGGAGCTACCATCTCTACAAGTGTTTTGCTCGGTATCGACCGTGAGCGTGCTGCACGCTTTTCTTTCTTGATGGTGGTGCCCTTAATCCTCGGGAAAATTGCAAAAGACCTCCTCGACGGTGGTTTCTCTGCTTCATCATCCAGCTTGCCTGTTTATCTTGCCGGATTCATCGCCGCGTTCGTTGCTGGCTGGTTCGCATGCACATGGATGATCGCTCTGGTGAAGAAAAGCCAACTTCGGTATTTCGCTATCTACTGCCTAATCGTTTCGGCAATTGCCGTCTTCCTAGCTATCTGATTTCGTTTTTGATTATCTTGGTGCACTATCTCGTGCGCTTATGAAATTGTTTTTCCTCTCACTGTTGTCGTTATGCACCGTTGCGGCCTTCAGCCAAGACTATCGCGGATGTCACCACTTTAAAAATGTTCACGCTGGCCCCAGAGCCAAAGAACTAACCGCTGCTGAGCGTCTAGAAATGGAGGCAAGCATCCTCCGAAGCGATACCATCGATATCTCTCACTACGATATCGTGATCGATGTTACGGCCTACAGCCAACAATACATAGATGCCGCTACCACAATAACCTATGCGGCAAAAATGCCCGGTGTAACGAGCATCTCGCTCGACCTCATGCAACTTACGGTAGACTCTGTGAAGCAAAACAATGAGCACTTAACGTTCACTCACGATGGCGATGTGCTGCAGGTCTTCTTCGACGCTGAAGCTGTGGTTGATGAGCCATCAGAAATTACGGTGTTCTATCAAGGAAACCCTCACCAAGATCCTTACTGGGGCGGCTTCTACTTTGAAAGTGATTACATCTACAATTTGGGAATCGGACTAACTACCATTCCGCCAAACTTCGGTAAAGTATGGTATCCGTGTTTCGATACGTTTGTCGAACGGGCAACTTATACCTACCATGTGAAATCAGCAGGAAACAAACGCGCAGTATGTCAGGGTGATTTGATTGATGAGGTGCTGCTGGGTGGCGATACCCTCATTCGCACCTACGACTTCCCGCACGAAATACCAACGCACATCTCCGCCATCGCGGTTTCCGATTATGAATCTACTGAACTCACCCACAACGGTGCTTTCGGTCCTGTAGACATCCGCCTAACATCAAAACCAGGCAACCAAGCAGGTATGAACTCTGTTTTTCAAGAGCTCGGCTATGCCATCGATGCGTGCGAATACTGGTGGGGACAAAACCCATTTCCCGTGGTTGGATACGTGCTTACCACCGATGGAGCGCTCGAAATACCCACCAACATCGCATACCCACAATACATGACAGGTGAAAGCCTCGCCTCAAACGGCGGATTGTTTACGCATGAACTGGGTCACTACTGGTGGGGCGATATCATCTGCATGCGCACACACAACGATATGTGGATGAAAGAAGGTCCTGCCGAATATAGCTCGCACCTCTTCGTTGAATACAAAGATGGACGTGAGGCATTCGTGGAAACGGTGAAAGATAACCACCTTTTCGTACTCGAAAGAGCGCACATCGACGATGATGGGTTTTTTGCCCTATCGCCAATGCCTGATCCTCAGATTTATGGCCGCCATACATACTACAAGGGTGCTTCGGTGTTGCACAACTTACGCGGATACTTGGGCGATGAGGTTTTTCGTCAGGGCATGCAGGCGATGCAAACCAACCTGGGTCGCTCTAACCTTGATGCGGCTGAATTCCGCGATTCTCTCGCTCTCTTCACAGGTGTCAACCTCGATGACTTTTGGAATGATCACATTTTTCAACCGGGCTTTAGCTCTTTTGAAGTCGACTCTGTTGTGTCGGTAGCAAACGTCAACGATTTTACTTCAACGGTCTTCGTTGAACAAAAACTGCGAGAGGCAAACACGTTCTACAACAATGTGCCTCTTGATGTTACGGCTTACGCGGCTGATTGGTCGGTGTTTGAAACACAGGTGGTGCTGAGCGGACAGTTCGATGAGTTCGAAATCGTTACGCCGTTTGTCCCTGCCATGGTGGTCATCAATGGCAACGGTAAACTCAACCAGTCGCGCATGGATCACACCTATGTCATCGACGACCCTTCTGGCGTGGTGTCTGTTCCGTTTTGTGACATCCGTATTGGTGCCAACATCGTTCCCGACTCTGCCTTGGTGCACGTTGAACATCAGTGGATTGCGCCTGATAATAACAACACCGCTCCCTACATTTTCGAAATGGCATCCCTCCACTACTGGCTCATAGATGGTATCTGGCCCGACGGTTTGGAACTCGATGCGCGCATCAACTACAACGGCAGCGATGCAACCGATCTCGATTACGATTTGGTAGGTGTTACTGAGGCCGACCTGATGTTGGTATATCGCGCTAGCAGCGCGGATGTTTGGGTGAAGTACCCCGATTATACGTGGCAGCCAGGAACCCTGACAAACGGCGCTGGATTGTTTTCTATTCCTGTACTTCGAAAAGGACAGTATGCACTTGCCAATGGGGATGTGGCAGCAGCCATCCGTGAAACGAATGAAGTTGATTTTGTGGCTTATCCAAGCCCTGCCTCTGAATCAATTACGATTTCATGGCCAACCGAATTGGTCGTTAAAACAATTCGCGTAGTTGGTATCGATGGTAAACTGGCGCTAGAAACAACCCTCGGCTCAATTTCAAACACCGCCCTGTTGGATGTGTCTGATCTGGCTGCGGGCATGTACGTGGTTGAATTGGTTGCACTGAACAACAAGACGTCGCTCAAAAAGCAAATTCAAGTTATTCGCTAACGATTGTGCCAACCTTTACGAGTTGAAGCGATCGAATGATGGCCTCAACTTCGCGCACGTATTCACGTTTGTCGAAGAAAGGAGCATAAGCATATCCTTCAACGGTTACAATGCGCTTGTTAACCTCATCGTATTGGGTGATGCTGATAAACGGCCCACCCATAAAGTCGCCCTCCATCTTCCATAGACCGCGAATTTCTGCAGCAAACTGTTCGCGGAAGTTGATCTCCTCATATCGTGGATAATAGCGCATCTCCGTGGTCATATAGCTGCCCTCAGGATTGCCGTGCACGTAATGTTTTAACAAACTGTCTCGCTTTGCAAGCAAATACTGCGGTGAAAACACTTCTTCTGTTGTGTATGGGTAGAAGTAAATCATGAAGCCTTCTTTCACGTCGTGGTTGTCACCACCTTGCTGACGTGTTAGCTGACGGTCGATCAGCACAAAATCTTCCTCCTCAACCATGATGCGCGCATCTCTTGGAACGTCGAGGGCAACTCCATACTTTTCTTGAAGGGTCTTGTCGATCTTGAAGTTCTTATCGGCCCGAATCAAGTCCATATAACGACTGCGCTCTTCTGCTTCCAAAATGGTGCGAATCTCTTCCGAACGTTCTTCCACTGCCACAGCTGCTAGTTCAGGCGTCCGGGCCTTCAATTCTAAATACACCTGTCCTTTCGCGTACTTGTTTTTAAAGATTGCTAGATTCGGCTCTTTGGTGTCGATGCGGTCAGCGATGTCGATGAAAAGCACGTTGCGGTGTGGTTTCCAAAATCGGTCGAACTCTTCAAAATCCAACAAGGTCAAGTCAAACTCGGGCTCAGCTTGAGGAAGCATGGGGTAAATGTCCATAAATACACGCTCAAGTGTCCGCACCAACGAGTCAGACTTCATTGATTTTTTCATCACCACCAACACCTCTCCTGACGGACCAACACGTCCGGGAAGCATTTGCGAAATATCATCGGTTTGGTCGCATCCCAAAAGAAGAAGAGATGCTGCGAGAATAGAAATAATTTTCTTTACCATAATCGTTTTATCGAATGCGAATCTTTTGTCCGAGCTTCAGATTCTGGGCATTCAATCCAGCATTTAATCGTTGAATTTGCTCAACCGATACGTCGCTGTAGTTACTGGCAATCTTCCAAATGGTATCTCCCCTTTTAACGGTATACCATGTTGCTTGTGATGTGGTCGAGGTTTCAGGCTGTTCCTTTCCGGTAACGGTTGCCGACGTCGATTTATTATTGCCTTGCCCATAGATGGTCAGTTTTTGACCCGGGTGTAGCATGTTACTTCTCAAACGATTCCATGCCTTCAATTCCGCAACAGTAACGCCATATCGCTTCGCGATCAACCCCAAAGAGTCTCCGCTTTTGACGCGGTAAACGGTTGGTTCTGGGGTAGATATTTCTTCCACTACAGCTTCTGGTACGTGTGTAACGATGCTGTCTTGGTTTTGAATAAACCCCGCCACAAGATCATACGGCAATCGCAATGAGTAACGGCGGCCATCGGCTGGTATTACACCTTTTCTGTAAGTTGGATTATACCACGACAGGGTCTCTTTATCAATAGGCAGATGCGCCTCTAACTGATCAAACTGCAGTCGGGTTTGCAAAACAATGGTATCTGTTTCATGCCACGAGCACTTCGGCTGCGCCGGAATGATGTTGTGATCGTCGTGGAAATTCATGAGGTAGTTAACCGCTATAAAGGCAGGAACGTATCCCCTTGTTTCTTTGGGTAAAAACGGACGAACTTCCCAATAGGTGTTCTTGCCACCTGATCTGCGAATGGCTTTGTTTACGTTCCCCGGACCTGCATTGTATGCTGCCAAAGCAAGGTTCCACTCGCCGTATAAACTATACAGCTTTTCAAGGTATTTACATGCTGCTTCGGTCGACATAACCGGATCCATCCGCTGATCAATGTATGAGTTTACCTCAAGTCCATAAGCATTGCCTGTTGCCAACATAAACTGCCAAAGGCCCGAAGCACCAACGCGTGAGCGTGCCTGCGGATTTAATGCTGACTCTACAATGGGCAAATATTTTAACTCGAGAGGTAAGTTCGTTTTATCGAGCTTTTCCTCAAACATGGGAAAATAGTATGTAGACATACCGAGCATCCTGCCCAACTGCTCTTTTCTTCTTGATGCGTAGAAATAAATGTAGTCAAGCACTTCTGCGTTTGGCTTGAGGTCCATTGGACTTTGAGCGTCTAACAAACGCAAACGCGCGAACACCAGGGCAGTGTCTAACGGCGGGACATGGTTTGGCTCGTAAGCGTTCACGTTCCAAAAGGCCGTGTCATCGCTCAGACAAAACTGATCTCGAAATGATTGTTGCCAGATTTCTTCTATCTCGGTCAGAAAAAGACCGTTCAATAACTCTGTGTCTGTTTCTTCTTGACCGTTCACTCGCCCATTAAAGAGGAGTAAACCAAAGAAAAAACATGTAGATAAGATGCGAAATTTTACCACCCCCGAAACGCTTATTTAGTCGTTCTTACGATCGCGGTTATCACTTTCGTCTTCTCCTTTTGAAGCATCCTTGAACTCTTTCATGCCCTTGCCCAATCCTTTCATCAGTTCAGGAATTTTCTTCCCTCCGAATAACAATAAAATGACCAATGCAATGAGTATGATCTGTGGAAGTCCTACTTGTCCCATAGCTATTTCTTTTGTGCAGCATGACACTGCGATTCGGCTACAAAGTTAGCGGAATTCACTACACTACCATCTTTCAACTGAACTTATAAATTCACAGTCAATTTTGTGTCGTAAATGTGGAGAAAACGTGCTAACCTTTCTTCGAAATGTCGATGTTGTCGATCAACCGCACACCCTCAACCCACGCAGCAACGAGTATGCGCATCTCTCTGTCTTCCCACTTTTCGATCGGCTCGAAGGTGTTGGCGTCAACAATTTCAAGGTAATCCAGACGCAGTCCTGCTGCGACAATTTGGTTGGCTCCCCATGCTTTTAATGCTGCAGGGTCGTCGCTAAATTGTCGGTTGCGCATCGCATTTAGTGTCGCACTTAAACTCAAGGCAATGTTCCTTCCTTGCTCACTTAGCCTCACGTTTCGGGAGCTCATAGCCAAGCCACTCGTTTCACGAATCAATTCACACGGTACGATTTCAACTGGAAGGTTTTCTCGTTCAACAAGCTCTTTGATGATGCTCAACTGTTGAAAGTCTTTTTCGCCAAAATAAGCCCTGTCTGGAGAAATGGCCTCAAGCAGCTTGCGCACGATTGTTACCATGCCATCGAAGTGGCCCGGCCGGTGAGCGCCTTCCAAGGTGTTAGTCAACGTTCCATAATCAGCAACAATGCTCTCAATATGCTCTCCGTACATTTCGGATACAGATGGCAAAAAAATGACATTGCATCGGCCTTTTTCAGCCAAATCCATGTCGCCAGGCAATGTGCGTGGGTAATTCGCTAAATCGCTGGCCTCATTAAATTGAGTGGGATTCACGAAAATACTGCAAACTGTAACGTCGTTCTCCCGAACCGACCGTTCAATCAACGTGAGGTGTCCGGCATGCAATGCTCCCATCGTCGGAACAAAACCTACCGTGGCTCCGGAAGGAAAAACACCAGCCCTCAATAAAGGCCAATCTTGCTGATTCGTAATGAGATACATCTAACTTCTGAAGGTTAATTTCAAGTCAAACCCGCCAAAGCTAAATGTTTCACTTGAAAAGCTGCGTAAAAAAGTGTAATTTTGCATGAACTTCCTGACAAAAGCAATCCAAATGAGTAAAGCTAAGATTCTATACGTTTCACAAGAAATCGACCCTTTTCTACCAGAAACGATCATTTCAAGGATTAGCAGAAATCTACCTCAAGGTATTCACGAAAAAGGCAAGGAAATACGGGTTTTTACCCCTCGTTTTGGAAAAATTAACGAAAGACGCCATCAACTTCACGAAGTTATTCGTCTATCGGGTATGAATCTGATTATAAACGATACCGACCACCCACTGATCATCAAGGTTGCGTCGATTCCTACAGCTAGAATGCAGGTCTATTTTATAGACAATGAGGAGTACTTCAAGCGCAAGTCTGCTTTGACAGATGACAAAGGAGTGCTGCAACCAGATAACGACGAACGTTCTATTTTCTTCATTCGTGGGGTAATGGAAACCGTTAAAAAACTTGGTTGGGTTCCTGATGTGATTCACTGCCACGGTTCTATGACAGCCATGCTGCCTGTTTATATCAAATCGTTCTACAACAACGACCCACATTTCGCCAACGCGAAGGTGGTTTACAGTGTTTATGATAATGAGTTTGAAGGTAGCCTAAACCCTGCTTTGATTGATAAAATCGCTTTCGATGGTATCCAAAAAGAGTCGGTTTCTGTTGTACAAGACCCAACTTTCGTAAACCTTACGAAATTGGCTATTCAATATTCTGACGGTATTGTCGTTGGTAGCTCAGACATCGATCCTGAATTGCGTTCAGCAATCGCGAGTTCTGATGTTCCGTCAATTGAAAGCTATGTCGAAGATAATTTTGTTGGTGAGATCTCATCTTTCTATGATTCGATTCTTGAGGGAAAGTCAATCCTGGTGGAAGAGTAACACATTGAGTACTGTCCACCAACACCTCGGTATCCTGCGTCTTACAGTATTGTTTGCGCTGATCTTGGCGTCGTGCAAACGACCTGAACAAGAACTCGGATTGAACCTTCAACCAGAAGACGGGGTGCTGTCTATTCTTCAAACCGATACAGTAACACTGGTCGTTAGCACAGTGCGTGAAGACTCGCTGCGCTCCGATGAGTTGTCTCTGTCGTTATTGGGTAACTACATCGATCCTGAAATCGGTCAAACACGCGCTGGTTTCTATTCTCAAGTCAGATTGTCTTCTCCAGACATCGATTTTGGAACAAACGCAGTTGCCGACTCCCTTACGCTTTCTTTGGTGCACACAGGAACGGTTTACGGAACCGTTTATCCGCAATATTTTGTCCTCAAAGAGCTGAACGAAACCATAGATGCCGATAGCGCATACTACAGCAATAGAACGTTCGCAACTTTCGATGAGAACTTGATTGTGAATGAAGATCGGTACACTAAGTTCAATACGGTAGACTACATTCAAATTTTAGGTGATAGCCTTCCTCCGCAGCTGCGCTTCCATCTTTCTCAAGACCTCGCTAACCGTTTCATTACCGCTGGCGCAGAAGTGTATGATTCAAACACCAATTGGCTCGAATTCTTTAAGGGTTTTCACCTGTACTCAAACACCGCTGAAGGTGGTATCGCATCACTCGATTTGCTGTCTGGAGAGTCTAAGATGACGCTATATTATCACAACGATACTGATACTTTGTCGTACGTATATACCATCAACTCTCTTGCTGCACGGGTCAATAACTTCGCGCACAATTTCATGGGCCCTCTTTCTGTGCTCGAAACCGGTGGCGAATATCCGGGAGATCAAATAGCTTATGTGCAAGCTGGCGCGTCTGTTAAAACACGCGTTGAATTCCCTTTCCTCGATGACTTTAAAGAAATTGAGGGACGCACAATCAACAAGGCACAACTCGTTATTCCTGTTGCTGGCACTGCCACTAGGTTTACCAGACAATCTCTGCTTTACTTGCTAACTGTTAATGGTGAAGGTGTGGCGGCAACTCTGCCCGGACAAACCAGCACAAGTATTGATATCGGTGGGGCGTTTGATGCTCTAAATGGCGAATATCGATTCAATATCACACGGTACGTTCAAGAATACTTGAATGGCACGGTTCCATCAAACTTTGTGAACATCGTTTCTGGAAACGCAAGTGTATCTGTAACACGGGCCATCTTAAACGGTCCCCATGCAAATGATACCGATCCCACTGAAAATATGAGGCTTATCATTACTTACTCGTATTGACAAGCATTTATATTACCTTCGTTACGAAATCAACCAACTCATTCTATGTGTGGCATTGTCGCTTATCTCGGTACTGAAGAAGCATATCCTATACTGATCAAAGGGCTGAAACGCCTTGAATACCGCGGTTATGATAGCGCGGGTGTTGCTATCATCAACGGCAAAGACATCAATCTGTTCAAATGCAAAGGAAAGGTTTCAGACCTGGAAGCGCATGTAGGTGCAGATGACCCCGTGGGCCAAATAGGCATCGGACATACGCGATGGGCTACTCACGGGCAACCGAACGATACCAACGCTCACCCCCATCTTTCTGGTGATGGAAATTTAGCGATCATCCACAATGGGATCATCGAGAACTACAACACGCTCAAAGAAGAGCTCATTAATCGCGGTCATATCTTTCATAGTGATACCGATACCGAAGTTCTTGCGCACTTGATTGAAGATGTCCGCAGACAAACTGGTGAAGAGCTCTTTGAATCTGTGCGCATTGCTTTGCATGAGGTAATTGGTGCCTACGCAATTGTCGTTCTCGATAAAAACAACCCCGACCAGCTTATCGCTGCCAAAAAAAGCTCGCCATTGGTTATCGGAATTGGTGAAGACGGAACCTACTTCGTAGGATCTGATGCCACTCCAATCATTGAATACACGAAAAACGTTGTCTATCTCGAAGACGAAGAAATCGCAATGCTCGATCGCAATCAGGGATTGAAAATCGTGACGATTCAAAACAGAGAGAAAACGCCATACATACAAGAGCTTGAAATGCAACTTGAAACCCTCGAAAAGGGTGGATACGATTATTTCATGCTGAAAGAAATCTACGAACAGCCTCGCTCTGTGCGCGATTGTTTCCGCGGACGAATGAACCTTCAAAAAGGAATGATTCGCTTGTCGGGAATAGAGCTCTACGAAGAAAAATGGCTCAACGCCAAGCGTATTGTTATTGTCGGTTGTGGGACATCTTGGCACGCCGGATTGGTTGGAGAATACCTTTTTGAGGAGTTCGCTCGCATTCCAGTTGAAGTTGAATACGCTTCGGAATTTAGATACCGCAACCCAATCATTACTGAAGACGATATCGTTATCGCTATTAGTCAGTCTGGTGAAACAGCCGATACTTTAGCTGCCGTACAACTTGCAAAAGAACGCGGCGCTCACATTTTCGGTGTTTGTAACGTTGTTGGGTCTACCATTTCACGCGCTACCCACAGTGGCGCATATACCCACGCTGGTCCCGAAATTGGTGTCGCTTCTACCAAAGCTTTCACCACCCAGGTTACCGTGCTCACACTAATGGCTCTTACTGTTGCGCAAAAACGCGGCACCATTGAACCAGAACGTTTGCATCGCCTCATCGCTGAGATCAACAGCATTCCTGATAAAATCGAACAGGTGCTCGAGCTCAACCCAATCATTGAACACATCTCTGAAATATACAAGTCTGCAACCAATGCGCTTTACCTCGGTCGTGGATATAGCTTCCCTGTTGCATTGGAAGGCGCATTGAAGTTGAAAGAAATCAGTTACATTCACGCTGAAGGATACCCTGCGGCAGAGATGAAACACGGACCGATTGCACTTATCGACCAAGAAATGCCTGTTTTTGTAATCGCTACCCAAGGCCCAAGCTATGAGAAGGTGGTGAGCAATATTCAGGAGGTGAAGGCTCGTAAAGGAAAGATCATTGCCATTGTAACAACAGGTGACACCCATGTGAAAAGCCTTGCTGACCACGTGATTGAAATACCTAAAACCGATGACGCGCTGGTACCGCTTGTATGCGCCGTGCCATTGCAACTACTCAGCTACCACATCGCGGTATTGAGAGGCTGCAATGTCGACCAACCAAGAAACCTCGCTAAATCAGTAACTGTAGAATAATTGTAATTTACCGATCAACG
Source organism: Flavobacteriales bacterium (assembly GCA_030728235.1). Lineage (GTDB taxonomy): Bacteria > Bacteroidota > Bacteroidia > Flavobacteriales_D > Sanyastnellaceae > RI-182. Next base: position 15,965 of record JANRAA010000091.1, on the reverse strand, counting down.
GACCGGTCAATTGTTAATATAACAACCTAAATGTTAATAACCCAAGTTTCTTATTTGTGAGCACGCACTAAATATTAGCAACTTGCACGCTGGAAACGAGTATTACTAAATTTCAAACCTTATGAAAAAAGCAATGTTTCTTTTTGCTGCCGCTTTGATCGGTGTAACATCTGTACAAGCGCAAAAACAAATTGGAGGTGACAAAAACATCGAACTTCAATTTGCTCCACTTGGTGGAAGTCCTATTTCTGTTAGCGGTATCCGCTTTCGTACATTCCTAGATGAAAGCAGCGCTTTCCGTGTAAACCTTTTCGTAGGTTCTACTTCAGACAAGTCTGTTTTGGCTCAAGAAGGTGATTTCAGCATTGAAAACCCTGTTAGCCCTATCCTTTATCAAACTGATAAGACGTTTGATTTCTCTATCCGTCCAGGATACGAAATCCACTTCGATGGAACAGACCGTTTGTCTCCATACGTAGGTGCTGAAATCGAGTTTGCTATGGGTAACACTTCTTCTGAAGTTGAAAACTGGGGTCCTAACGATGTTGACAACGCTGGTGAGCCTGAGCAGTATGTAGTATGGACTGAAACCGCAAAAGACAAATACACTCGTTTTGGAGTGAATTTGGTTACTGGTTTTGATTTCTATTTCGCTGATAATGTTTATCTTGGTGCTGAAATGGGCTTTGGCTTCTCAAAAACCAATATCGGTGATTCAACCGTGGAATTGTCTGACCTAGTTGCTTACAACTTGGCTAACTTCCTACCTTCAGACGAAGATGCACCTGCAGCTATCGTTAACGGTTCTAACTCTGCATTTGGTCCAAATGTGAACGCCAAGATCCGTTTAGGATGGTTGTTCAACTAATAGACCTATGAAATATTTATCAATTACTCGTTCAACGGCACTGCTATCACTGTTCGCAGTGGTAACTATCCTTACCTCTTGTCAAAAAGAGCAAGGTCCTGTGTCGTATGCTAATCGTCAAACCAAGGTTGATACCGAAGACCTTCGTACTGCCGAAAGAATTGTAGCTAACCTTCCGGAAATTGGAATCGTTAGTGAAGACAGAAGCACTGTGTACAAGTTCAACTTGAACACACGTGAGTTCAGCTTCTCTGACCCAAATCCAGGATGGAACTTCTCAAACTCTGATGAGGTTGTGTTCTATCCATACAACGATGGTGGTGGCATTCTTTTCATCGGTGCTGGTTCAATCGGTTCAAACACCGGAGGTACCGTAGTTGCTGGAGAAACAGCTTTGGATGTGAACTACACATTCTGCTTCTCTGCTAGCGATGAAGCCCTCGGTCTTGATCTTTTTGATCTTGGTGGTGACAGCTTCGACGGTGTATCTGTGGTTCTTGGAATCGCTGGTGACTTTGAAGCTTTGGCTGACGGTGAAGTAGACGAAGATGCTTCCTTTGAAGATTTCTTCCAAGGGTTCGCTATGTACATTGTGTACGATAACGAAGCATCTGGTTCTTACGAAATCCTGAACTGGTTAGAAGATTTGGAAGAAGATCCAGATCAACTAGAAGGACACGGATTCGCGTATGTGCTAGACTTCACGAACTTCAGCATTTACTTGTCTGCAAGCGGTGACCTTGACGTTTCTGGTGGCCAAATTTCTTTCTCAGGAGAGTACCTTGGCTTGCTCGATCTATTCCTTGATTTCACCGAAGATGAAGGTGAACCGGAATTCGCGATCGTATCAGGATTCGGAACTATGGGTTGCAACTAAGCAAAACATGCATATCTTCGAAAGCGTCACCATTAGGTGGCGCTTTTTTTATGACCTACAATTTTAGTTTCAACAACAAATCATACCACGGCTCGCTTTCAGCAGGAGTCGATCTCTCCATTCCGCTTCAAGCTGGTCTCGGACACCTAGCAGCTTGGTATGTTGACCCAATTGCAATTGAACCGGTGAAGGGAGATGGCTTCGTTGGAGCCGTCAAAGAAGGCGGGTCTGTGAATTTTAGAAACGTATTCTTCAATCCACACGGACATGGGACACATACCGAATGCCTCGGACATATAACACCAATCGTGCATAGTGTAAATAAGGTGCTCACAAATTTTCATTGTCCTGCCCTGCTCACTACCCTTACACCCTCAAAACGCGGAGGTTCTGACGCATTCAGCGAAACAGATGATTTGGTTTTTGATCAAGGGTCAATCGCACACCTCCCAGAAGTGCTGCCAGACGCATTGATCATTCGTTCTGTTCCAAACAACGAATCCAAACTCAGCATGGTATACAACAATACCAACCCTCCCTATATTCTACCAGAGGTGATATCAGAAATCACCCGAAGAGGAGTAAAACATCTTTTAATAGACTTACCTAGCGTTGATCGTGAAAGCGATGGCGGTAAACTCCTGTCGCACCATGCATTTTGGAATGTGCCTGAAGATTCGAACTTCGAAAGGACTATTACAGAACTCATTTATGTTCCCGAAAACTGTCCCGATGGTTTGTACTTGCTGAATCTTCAAATGGCCCCTTTTGAAAATGATGCGAGTCCGAGTAGACCAGTTATATATCCGGCTTTTGCCGATTAAACACTCAACGGGAACGACAACTCAAAACATGTCCCCGTCTCCTCATTTGTCTCAAAACTTATGGTGCCATTCGCAATGTTGACGATGTTCTTCACCATGGCCAACCCCAATCCTGTGCCTTGTGTCTTGGTTGTGAAATTTGGCTGAAATATCTTGCCCAACATCTCATCGGGTATTCCAGACCCATTGTCGCAGATTTTTACGACCACCCGTTTATCAATTACGCGGAGGCTGCAATCAACCACGCCTTCTCGTCCGTCAGGTATCGCCTGAATTCCATTCTTAATAAGATTATTGAATACGCGAACCAAACCTTCTCTATCAGCTAAAATAATCGCTTTTAAAGGTGTTTCTGGGCTCAGACCAACAGACACGCCCGGCGTGTTGGTAAACAGGTCTACACAGCCTTTTAAAGTTGTGTATGCGTCAACGGCCTCTTCGCTCGCCTTTGGCATTTTTGCGAAATGACTGAATTCTGTGGCAATGTTCGACAGTGTGTCGATCTGTTCAATCATAGCACCGGCAAAAACATTCAGCTTTTCAGTGAAATTCGGATCTGAAGGGTCCCAGGAACGCTGTAAGTGTTGCACCCTAAGTTTCATTGGTGTAAGCGGATTCTTGATCTCATGGGCGACCTGTTTCGCCATTTCCCTCCAGGCAATCTCCCGCTCAGTTTCTGCAAGTTTCTCAACCGATGTCTCAACCTCAAACAACATCCTGTTGTACTCATAAACCAAGGCGCCTATTTCATCATTGCTCGTCCATTCAATGGGTTCGTTTTTGGCAGCCGGATTGACACCCTTCATACGAACGGCAATCTTTTGAAGCGACGACGTGATGTAGTTGGAAAGTAAGAAGGCGATAATGCTAGCCCCAATAAATAATCCGGCATAAATGGTCGAAAGCTGATACAAAAACGATTTCAACTCATCGGTATCGATGTCTTGCTTGTCGTATCGAACATTTGTTATTGCCAACGGTTGGTTGTTCTCATCACGAAAATACCAGTACGCCATGATGTATTGTCCATGGTCAATATCCCTGGCTTGCATCGCCCGGTTGGTACCGGTTGATAGTTGCTTCATAACAGTGTAATCGATCTGCTGAGAAAAGCCTAAATCGAGCAAGCTGTCGACACTGGAGGAGATCAATAGATCGCCCTTTAAGGAGTAGAGGTTTATTGCCAAGCGGTGTACATCTGACAATTCACATATTTTCTCCGAGAAATACGATGTAACCGAATCGGTTGGAATAGCCCCACCCTTTTGCTGCAGGAAATAATGCATGCTCTCTTGAACGGCCTGTTCTTTTCTGCTTAGTCGTTGCTTGTTATAATCTTCTTCTTGTCGTGTGAAGTTGTAATACGCTGCAATTCCAGTTGCCACAAAGGAAAGCGCTAACAATGTCAACATCGATAGGTAGATGCGCTGACGAAGCGTGAGATGAAGGGGTCCTATTCTCATTTGGTGGTTTCCATTTGTTCTTGGAAGGTGAACTGCCTAGCAAAAATCGTGCACCAATATAGGACAAAAGAAAAGCACCCCGAAAGGTGCTTTTTGATTCCATATATGTCCACGTTCGATTATCCGTTAAGTGCCTCAGCACCACCAACAATCTCCAGAATCTCATTTGTAATAGCTGCCTGACGGGCTTTGTTGTAGCTAAGCTTAAGATCACGCAACAAATCACTTGCGTTGTCGGTTGCTTTGTGCATCGCCGTCATACGCGCTCCTTGTTCAGAGGCGTTCGAATCAAGCAAAGCTTTGAAAAGCTGAATCTTCAATGAATTCGGAATGATACGTTCAACGATCTCTGCGCGAGAAGGCTCGAAGATATACTCGTTATTCGCTGTAGATTCCGACTCGGTTTGACTTACAACTGGCAACATCTGCTCTGCTTGAACAATCTGTACCGCAGCATTTTTGAACTGGTTGTATACCAATACTACTTTGTCGTAATCCTCTGCAACAAATTGATCCATAAGCGTTTGTGCAATTTTTGATGTTGCTTCAAACGTTAGGTTATCAAATATTTGAAAAGGCGTGTCTCCAAATCCCGTTGCTTTGTTCCATGGTGTTCTGCGGAAAGCATCATTCGCTTTTTTGCCTAGCGACAAAATATGAACTTCTTTACCTGCATACGTGTCCATTGCCAAGCGTCGGCACTCTTTTATCACGTTGTTGTTGAATCCGCCGCACAAACCTCGGTTAGAAGTAATGGCAACCAGCAACACCTTCTTCACTTCACGTTCAACAGAGTAAACACCTTCACTAGCGTCCAAACTAGCGCTCACATTGCTCAGGATTTCCTGAAGCTTTTGAGCGTACGGACGCATTCTTGTGATGGCATCTTGCGCACGACGAAGCTTAGCAGCAGCAACCATTTTCATGGCCTGCGTGATCTGACGGGTAGACTGGATGGATACAATCCTATTCCTAACCTCTTTTAGACCTCCTGCCATGACCTATGAATTAAGCGTATTTAGCAGAAAGATCTGCAGCTACGTTCGTAATTGTTTTCGTTATGTCGTCGTTCAACTGACCTGCTTTCAATGCGTCAAGAACATCTCTGTGCTTGTTGCGCATGTATGAAAGAAACTCAACTTCAAACTCCTTCACCTTGTTCACAGGAACTTTCGAAATCAATCCGTTTGTTCCGCAGTAAATGATTGCAGTTTGTTCCTCTACAGTCATCGGTGCGTTTTGTCCTTGCTTCAAGATTTCTACGTTACGAGCACCCTTGTCAAGTACTGCTTTTGTTGCTTCATCAAGGTCAGAACCAAACTTAGAGAAGGCCTCAAGTTCACGGTATTGCGCTTGGTCAAGTTTCAAAGTACCAGAAACCTTCTTCATTGATTTGATCTGTGCAGATCCTCCAACACGTGATACCGAGATACCAACGTTAATTGCCGGACGTACACCTGAAAGGAACAATGAAGACTCAAGGAATATCTGTCCGTCTGTAATCGAAATTACGTTCGTTGGGATATATGCAGAAACGTCTCCTGCTTGTGTCTCAATAATAGGAAGTGCAGTCAATGAACCACCACCTTTCACGTGTCCTTTCAAAGACAATGGAAGGTCGTTCATGCTTGCTGCAATCTCGTCAGTCTTGTTGATTTTCGCAGCACGCTCAAGGAGACGGCTGTGAAGGTAGAAAACGTCTCCTGGGTATGCCTCGCGGCCCGGAGGACGACGAAGAAGAAGAGAAACCTCACGGTATGCAACAGCTTGTTTAGACAAGTCATCATAAACAATCAAAGCAGCATTACCTGTATCGCGGAAGAACTCTCCGATCGCAGCACCTGTAAATGGTGCATAGAACTGAAGTGTTGCCGGGTCAGCAGCAGTAGCAGCAACAACCACTGTGTATGGCATTGCTCCATTTTCTTCCAAAGTCTTTACGATCTGCGCTACTGTTGATCCTTTTTGACCAATCGCAACATAGATACAGTACACAGGCTCTCCACGATCGTAAAACTCACGTTGGTTGATGATCGTATCAATCGCAACGGTTGTCTTACCTGTTTGACGGTCACCAATGATCAACTCACGTTGACCACGACCGATTGGAATCATTGCATCGATTGCTTTGATACCCGTTTGCAAAGGCTCGTTTACTGGTTGACGGTAGATAACCCCTGGCGCTTTACGCTCAATAGGCATCTCGAACAACTGACCTTCCAAAGGCCCTTTACCGTCAATGGGTTCACCAAGTGTGTTTACAACACGACCTAGCATTCCTCTGCCTGCCTGAACTGATGCAATCATGCGCGTGCGCTTCACGCTCGCACCTTCTCTTAGGTTACCACTTGGGCCAAGAAGTACCGCACCTACGTTATCTTCTTCTAGGTTCAAAGCGATACCACGAACACCATTTTCGAATTCGATAAGCTCACCAGACTGTACATTCGACAATCCGTAAATACGCGCTATACCGTCTCCTACTTGAAGAACGGTACCAACTTCTTGCAGCTCTGCCTCAGACTTGATGCCCGAAAGCTGTTCCCGAAGAATCGCAGATACTTCTGCTGGTTTCAATTCAGCCATTGAATGACGTAATTATGTCTGCTATGCAGACTATTGTTTTTAAATCTTAACCTCGTAAGGGTTATCAGTAAACTCCCTACGTAGTTTGCGAAGCTGGGTCGATACCGAAGCATCTACCATAATATCTTCTACTTTGAGGATGTAACCACCAATAACAGCTGGGTCAACGACCTCAGTAATTTCAGCGTCACCCTTTTTCATCTTACCGATGATGACCTTGATCTGGGCGCGTAACTCATCCGTTAACGGAGTAGCTGTGCGCACTTCAGCGATAAGAATGCCCTTGCGCTGTTTCATAAGCTCCACATAGTGAGCTGCGATCTCTGGCAAATAAGCCTCGCGGCCTTTCGATGCGAGAATCCGCATGAATGCGATTCCAAGTTGAGATTGATGGTCGCCGAACAATGCGTTCAAAACCTTCTCCTTCTTATCACTTGGAATAACCGGACTAGACAACATCGCTCTTAAATCGCGACTGTCACGTGCCATATTCATGAGATTCACCATATCTACCTCAACCAACTCAATCTCACCACGTTCGGTGGCAAGATCAAGAAGCGATTTCGCATAGCGGTGTGCAACTTTTGTGTTACGCATGGGTATTAATTCAGATCCGTCTCACCCAACAACTTTGTTACAAGCTGTTGTTGGTTTTCCTGGTCGGCCAAATGTGTGCGGACAACCTTCTCTGCGATATCGAGAGAAAGGCTCGCTACATGCGACTTCAGTTCAGCCATCGCCGCCAACTTTTCATTTTGAATGGCCTCTCTCGCTGCAGCAGTAACCTTATCAGCTTCCTCTTTCGCTTTGGCTTTCGCCTCAGAAATGATTTGCTCTTTTAGGTCACGGCCCTCACGAAGGAGTGCATCCCGCTCATTGCGCGCCTCTTGCAACAACTTTTCGTTGTCAGACTTAAGGTTTGTAATGTCGAGACGGGCTTTTTCAGCCTCATTCAATG
>JANRAA010000091.1:0-8379 GCA_030728235.1 Flavobacteriales bacterium | reverse complement strand
GGTCTGCTCTCGGTCTTTTAACCCCTGAAGTATCGGCCCCCATGCGAACTTGCGCATGATGAACAGAACTACAAGGAAAGCGATCGAAGCCCAAACCATGGTTCCCAGGCTCGGTGAAAGCAATGCATCCATTGAATTCTCTTTGACTAATTAAACCGGAAAGACTTTCTTCCCGTAAAATTTGTGCTTATACGAAAAGCACAAGTAGACATACGATCACCGCAAGAAGGGCTACACCCTCTACAAGCGCCGCAGCTACGATCATGTTAGATCTAAGATCTCCAATTGACTCCGGTTGACGGGCCATAGCCTCCATCGCAGAGCCGCCGATGCGACCGATACCAATACCTGCACCAATTACGGCTGCACCAGCACCAAGACCAGCAAGACCTTGGTTCATTAGAGTGTCGACAAGAACAGTAAGCAATTCCATTGTTACCTGTTTTATAATTATTGATTAATGATGAACTTCGTGTGTTGCATCCCCGAAATACAAGGCGGCCAACAGGGTAAATACATACGCCTGAAGAAATGCTACCAGCAATTCAAGGAAGAACATAAAAATCATAAAGGCTACAGAAAACACACCTACCCCATAACCCATGCCCGTTCCCATCATCTGTGAAAAGATGAGTATCAAACTAACAAAGGCAAGAATTGATATGTGTCCTGCAGTAATATTCGCTGTTAATCGTATCATCAAAACCGATGGTTTGATGAATACCCCAAGCAATTCGATCGGAACCAAGATGAACTTGATACCCAACGGAACACCCGGTGGATTGAATAGGTGACCCCAGTAGTGCTTGTTTCCATTGATACTGGTCAATATGAAAACAAAACCAGCAAGCACAATCGTAATACCTATCGTTCCTGTTACGTTGAAGCCGCCTAAGAATGGAACCAAGCCCAACATGTTACTCAACCAAATAAAGAAGAACATGGTGAGAAGGAATGGCATGAACTGTGGCGCGCGCTTCGCTCCGATAGAAGGTATTGCTACCTCATCGCGGATAAACAAGATCAATGGCTCAATAGCATTCTGAAGTCCTGTTGGCGCTTGACCTTCACGACGAGTGTAAGATTTCGCAACGCTTCTGAATACCAAAAACATAATTACCATGATCATCAACATTCCAAAAACGGTTTTGGTGATGCTAAAGTCAATCGGCATGTCGCCTACCGGCTTGTGCTTCTCGTCTACCTCAGCATAACTCCCGTGATGATCTGGAGTAGCGTTGGCATACATTATCTTATCGTGGAAGTTAACGAATCGTTGTCCGTTAGACTCTACAACTACTTTACCTTCTGTATCGTGATGAAACGCTGAAGACATGAATACACTCAACCCGTTGTTCGTCCATAAAATCACTGGCAACGGAATGCTTACCTCAGGAATGCCTTCAGACTCTTTTCCAAAAAAATGAATGCTGTGGGAGTCGGAGATGTGGTGAATGATGTAATCACCAGCCTTGAAACCTTCTTCCGCTTCCAGCTCGTGAACTTCTTCCACGATCTCGTGAATCGGGTTCTCTCCGTGTTCTTGGGCGAATCCAGCAGTTAAGCCGAAAATCGACAACATGAATACGGTAAAAAAGTACGTTTTATTGATTGTGCGAAAAATCATCTTTGAAGGTTTACTGCCCCTAAAAATCGCTGCAAAAGTAGTTAATAAATGTTGATAACAAGGGGTGTTATCTAAAAATTTCGCGGATTATTTAAATGCCTTCAGGGCCGACGAAACCAAAACCGCTGTAAACACAAGGTAGCTAAGCGCTAGAGCGACAACAACAGGTAAAAAGTTCTCTCGGTGTAAAAAAAGATAGGCCAACAAAAAAGCCATTGTACCAAACAGCTTGATGCCAATAACTCCGGTGAAAGATGCAACAAATCGCTTCGGATGACGCTCATGCGACCTGACCAACATCCTGAAAAAGCCAATATTTGCGGCTGCATATGCTGTTACAACGGCCGGAACAACCCATTCGTACTTTAATAGGCCTTGTGATACAAGAATGCCATATACGGAACATAGAAGAAACCAGACAAGGATGTTCTTAATCGAAAATTTCATTTTCGTGTTAAGTCTTTTATGGTGAGATACAATGAGGCGAAAACCCCTACAATGGCTCCAGAAATTGTAAGAAAGGGAGAGGTCTCCCAACTTTTATCAGCCCAATAACCCAAACCTACGCATGCTGCGATGGTTCCCGCCATGGTGAAGGCAAGTCCGGTAAACCGCAGGAACGAATCAGGCCGTTCTTTCTTCTGCTGTTCTTGCAACCTTGTTGTCTGCTTGCTTGATGTCTTTGATTTTGTTGCCCATGTGGCACGCTCCTGAAAGGCTTGCGCCTGGCTCGATGGATAACTGTCCGTAGTAAAACTCTCCATCTGCAACTGCCGTTGACTTCAATGACAGCAACTCTTCTACAGCTAGTTTGCCCTTGATTTTTCCTTCTACCTCACAATTCTGACAGGTTACTGTACCTGTTATCTCTCCCTGCGGACCAATCACTAGGCGGCCTTTCGTGTTGAGATCACCTTCAAATTTACCATCGATGCGAATGTTGCTTTCACACGTCACCTCGCCTTTGAAGGTTGTTCCTTCAACAATACGGTTGATTGCGCGTTCTATTCCTGCATCAGGGGTTCGGGTGTTTTTTCTAATCATTTCTCAAGCGAATATGAGGTTGTGAAAAAATTCTGATAAGCATCAATTTGCTTATTCTTAAACAAGGTTACGTAATTCTCCTTGGAAATCAATGAATATGCGAACCCTTGTTCAATAATTGGAGCAAAGGCTGTGTTAGCACTTATTGTTTTGTAGAAAACCTCAGCATCGTTAATCTTGTTAAATGTCTTAATCAAGATGACCTGGTGGTCTTTGTCTAACATATTCGAAGAAACCTTCAGTGCCAATGTTTTGAAGTTTGCGGTGTTAAAATCAGACAAATCAGCTTTCATCGCGTTGATGTCTCCGCTGCCAAGAGGAACAATCACCATGAAATAGTGGCGTGCTGCTGTGTCGTATGCAAATAGCGACTCCTCAATTGCTTCATTCGCCTGTTCTTCCGTCTGCTCTGGCGTTTCAACAGGTTGGTTTGCTGCCTGCTCTTGCGATAATTTCTTTAACAACTCTTCGGCAAACTTGGCCTCTTCAGAACCTTTGCAGATGGTGGTGATTTCCTTCAATGCTTCCAAATAATTTTCGCGCATTCCAGTCATGCCGTCCATGTAACCGGTGCTTTGTGCTTTCAATAATCTGTACTTGCACAGTAAGTGGTTTTCTGGCTCTGTGTTGATTTTCTCGGTTGTTTGCATGATAACGTCGAGATACGCGCGCTGGTAGTACATACCTAAAATACGCTCGTACTCTTTGCTTTCTTCAGCTTTCTTTAGCTCCGCAAAGTCCTGATAATCGGGGTTTTCGACAAGTTGAGCCCACTCTGTTCCTGGGTATTTATCCAAGACCATTTGTCCCCAATACGCGCTGTTACAGGTCCCACAAAACGGATTCGAATAGCCTTCGTTCGTTTCTCTAAATAAATATGTTCTGTACAACAGGTAGAAGGCGGTAGGGTGAAACTCACTGTCGTCAAATCGGGTTACCAAAACCTCCCATTGCTCAATGGCATTGTCTAAGTCGGTGAGTTTTTCACGATAAATAACCCCTGAATTATAATACGCTGAAGCGATGTCTGATTGTCCTTGTTGCTGAGAAGCGTCATCACAAGGTAGTTGCGCAATAAGCTCTTCAACAGATGGAATGACGTCTTGGACTTCGGTTACTTCTTCAACAACTTCTTCTTCAATCACTTCTTCTTCCCCATCACCGAAGGCTTGTTGAAGTTTGTTTTTTCTTCTCCAGTTGTCTTCAAGCGGACGGTCACCCCAGTAGCTGATAAAGTTTTCTTTTCCGCTTTCTCTAAGTTGTTGGTTGTATGGCCAAAACTGACCAACTCCTTCATCTGTTGTATTTCCTGCGGCAGCAGCTAATTCCGCTGCGTACCTGCGCTCTTCTTCCTCTTCAACCATCTGTCGGCGAATCTTAGAGACTTTTTTGAAAAGCGTTTCCTCGTCTAGCTCACACAGCTTCAACAAACTATCTGTTCCAGCAATGGTGTTCAAATAACCCACAAGCTCAGTTAAACTCTCGGCTTTGTTTTTCACGTCAAGATACCGCGGGTGGGTTTCATCAAGGTTTTTAAAAGTGCTGTCGTAATACGCTTGAGCCAAAGGATAATTTCTTTCATCAAAATAGATGTCGGCAAGTCGAATAAAACCTTTTGTCTTCTGCCTCACATTTCCAGCGCTCACTTCCAATGAGGTTTCAAGGTAATCTACCCCGATGTCTCGGTGGCGATCTTCAAGTTCCAAGTCGGCTAGTGCGTAATAAATCTGATCCTGATACTCAATGTTCTTTTCGTCTTTGAGCATCTTGAAAAGGGTCTCTTTAATCTTCTCTGCATTTCCACCTCTTCTGTCGAATGCCAATGCCTGACTAATCTTGGCGTAAAAAGCCATCTCGTATTTTGGCTTGAGCTTCAATACTGTGTTGTAGAGATTAATGGCTTCCTGAGATTTCTTCTGTCGCTCCATGAGTTGGGCGAGAATAAAGGTTGGCCTGGCTTTGTCTTTCTTCTTCTTGATAAGTGGAAGCGCATATTCAATTTGTGCCGCCGCCTCTTTCCACATCTCCATTTTGATGAAGTAGTCGGCATACACCAAGTGCAACTCTGCTTTCTTTTCTTCGTCTTCTACTCCCTTTACCTGGATGGCCTTCAGCATTGAGTTGTTTGCGCGGGTCATGTCGCCATTGGCCATGTAGCATCGCGCCAACCAAATGTTTCCTTCCACCTGAACTTCCGGCTCTTTGTACTTTCTGGTAACAAAAAGGAACATTTCCTCAGCCTTGAAATAGTTCTGCTTGTAGAAATGAGCTTCTCCGATAAGCATGTAGTTCTCATCGATCCACTTATTCAACTCGGGGTGTTTGGTTTTCTTCGCGCTTTTCGAAGAAACGTCCATTTTGTGTCGCTCAATTACGCGAGAACTCTTTTCAATACTCCGCTCCATAAGCGGAAAAACGACTTGTGCATCTTCTTCTGTGCCGTAAAAATAAACGGGTAAGACGTTGTCGTAATCGTCTTTTTGTTTCTTTTCCAACTCCATGTCTGCCTCACGCATGGCTTCCTTAGAATAGAAATATCCGTTGTAACGGGCCGTGGTGTTGTGAAACTGCCTATACACAAAGCCGTCTTTTTTGTTCGTACATCCTTGCACGAGCATCAAGACCAAGAGGAATGGAAAAACTATTTCAACTAATTTCTTCAACTTCGCGTTGTTTGATTCAGGCTAATCATTAACTGTAAAGGCGCAAAAATATTTCAAATTTTCCGTTTTTCTTTGTCACTTGCGTGGATGTAACCTAATAATTAAGGAATTGCCTTGAAAAAGAAACCAAAAAAACTGTTCCGAGCCCTCCGTCATGAGTACCGTTTGTCGCTTTTAAAGGAGGCAAGCTACGAAGAACGTTTTTCTCTTCTACTCACTCCTTTGAATGTCATTTTATTGGTGGCAGCCTGTTTTTTTGTTGTCGGTGGTATCACTTATGCCCTCACGGCGCTCACTCCATTAAGAGAATATGTGGTGCCGGGATACATCGACGAGGCGTATCGAAAAGATGCTTTTCATGCCCGACAATCGGCCGACTCTGTAAGCAACGCATTATCTACGCAACAACACTACCTCGAACAACTTCAAATAATTTTGAACGGGGGAACTCCTTCAGATTCTTCTTTGCTTGCACAAAACGAAACGCTTTCTACTACTGAGTTGTTTTTCTCTCTTTCAGATGAAGACTCGGCTTTAAGGGCAAGAATCGCTGAGGAAGATCGCTTTTCTCTTAGAATATCGGGTTCTGGTGGGGTTGAAGAACGCTCTTCACGAGGATTTTTATTTAAACCTGTTGAAGGAACTTTGTCTTCATCTTTTGACCCGGAAATCGAGCATTTTGGTGTCGATTTGGTTGCCCCTGCCAATTCGGTTATCACAGCTGCGCTGGATGGAACGGTCATTATGGCTTCGTTTGTTTCTGACGGCGGACATGTCATCATGATTCAGCACGAGGGTAACATGGTTACGGTGTACAAGCACAATTCTGCCTTGTTCAGAACAGTTGGAGAGCATGTGAAAGCCGGCGACTCAATCGCGGTGATTGGAAATACAGGTGAGAACACGGATGGCCCTCACCTGCATTTTGAAGTATGGTTGCGTGGGGTGCCTGTTGACCCTTTGCAGTTCCTTGTACTTGAACAATAATTATTCGATCAACAGAATGTCGAAGTCTACCAAGTCAACAAATCGTTGAATACGGGTATCGATTTCTTCTGTCTTCAAATTCATCAGTCGCTCTGGGCCAAAGGCTTCACATGTAAATGATGCCATGGCAGAGCCGATGATTACAGCGCGCTTCATGTTTTCAAACGATAAATCACCTGTGTGGGCGAGGTATCCGATGAACCCTCCTGCGAATGTGTCGCCTGCTCCTGTTGGATCAACTACTTCTTCCAATGGAAGCGCCGGTGCAAAAAACACTTGGTCTTTGTCGAACAAAAGCGCCCCGTGCTCCCCTTTCTTGATGATCAGGTACTTCGGACCCATGGCCATGATTTTGGCAGCCGCTTTTACCAATGAATATTCTTGTGCGAGTTGACGCGCTTCTTCGTCGTTGATGGTCAAAACGTCGACTTTTTGAAGAACCTCTTTCAGTTTATCGAGGGCGATATCCATCCAAAAGTTCATCGTGTCGAGAACCACAAAACGCGGACGAACGGGTATTTGATTGATGACCTCAAGCTGTACGCTTGGATCGAGGTTTCCTAACATCAGATAATCGCATGGGAGGTACGAGTTTGGTACCACGGGTTTGAAATCAGCAAGGACATTCAAATCGGTGATCAGCGTGTCGCGCGAGTTCAAATCATAATGATATTTTCCCGACCAAAAGAACGATTTCTCTCCCGCTTTGATCTGTAGACCATCTTGACCAATGCCACGATGACTCATTTCGTTTAAAAACGAGGCTGGAAAATCATCCCCAACAACAGAAATCAGGTTGGATGTCTTTACAAAATAACTCGCTGCCAAAGTGATATAGGTTGCCGCACCCCCAACAACTTTATCGATTTTTCCGAACGGTGTTTCAATGGCATCAAAGGCTACAGTGCCAACTGCGATTAGACTCATATGAATTTTTTTTCCAAAGATATTGTTTTGAAACGAAGATTAATGTAATATTGCACCCCTGTTTCGACAGGAGTAAATTCCTCCTTAGCTCAGTTGGTTAGAGCATCTGACTGTTAATCAGAGGGTCGCTGGTTCAAGTCCAGCAGGGGGAGCATCTAAAGGGAGTATTGTAGCTCCCTTTTTTCGTGATCTGAATTCTGAGGCCCTATTCAAAAACTCAACCGTCCTGATTTTGTACCCATGGGTGTTTTGGCTCAGCTGGTTATCCCGTATAGACGGGACGCACGTGCGGGATTAATCAGAGGGTCGTCCCGTAGTTACGGGATCCAGCAGGGGGAGCATCTAAAGGGAGTATTGTAGCTCCCTTTTTTCGTGATCTGAATTCTGAGGCCCTATTCAAAAACTCATCCAGCCTGATTTTGTACCCATGGTTGTTTTGGCTCAGCTGGTTATCTCGTACTTACGGGACGTACGTGCGGGATTAATCAGAGGGTCGTCCCGCTCGTGCGGGATCCAGCAAGGGGAGCATCTAAAGGGAGTATTGTAACTCCCTTTTTTCGTGCTTATAGTTTGTCAAGATGGGGACTAACCTGGGCGTCTTGCCCAACTTTTGATGTGCGTCTCTAATCTCACTATTAGAGAATAGGATTATTCGTTAATTCTAGATGAAATAATCGAATCAAAGAAATCAATGAAGATAAACCCATGAATAGTTAATTTCTCGTTAACAAGTATCCTTCGGTGCGGCACTATCGTATAGCTTTGCAGTTGAAATTACATTTCATGCGCTTTTTCCTCAGAATATTTGTCGTAACACTGGTGTACCTCTCCATAGGGGTTCAGGCAGCGCGTCATTATTCGCATGATCACAATTCTGATTTAATTTCGGCTTTTTGTGAATTGGATAGTTCTTCAGAAGAAGACTTCTCTGATTCAAATGATTTTCTATCGAAATGGACGGGCAATTCAAGCTTTATTCGCTTGCGCTTCTTCCAAGTTTTCGATCAGACTTTACAATCTCGGCAACTCGCGCACATTCCTTCGTGCCACGGTTGGTATATCTCTCGATACCTCGATTTTCAAAGGTTTAACCTGTAGAATGTGAATTGACGTCTCTTTCAGGCGTTTTGA
>JANRAA010000090.1:3866-6886 GCA_030728235.1 Flavobacteriales bacterium | reverse complement strand
GAAGCTCTGCAGCGCAGCAGAAATGGTTGATTGGTAAACGTTTGGATCTTGGTATAGATCGAACACACTCAATGCACGTGGCGTTTCTTGGTTGGTTTGGAATGTGAATACTTCGGGAGCTGTGTTGTAGTTCACTTGGCGTGATTGTGCACCCGGACTTCTGAATCCTGCCTTCACGTGAATGAATTCTCCGTAATACTTCAATTTGCTGCTTGCTGATACTTTGCGTATTCCCAATTGCAAGAAGACGTCGCCTGTATCGGCTGGTGCCCCTTCTTTCTCTTTGTATTTGGTGGCCGAAATTCCCATTTCTCCATATAAAACCAACGGTTTTGATGCGAATGGCATCAACTCAAAATTGATGGTCTGCACACTAACAGAGGTGGTGGCATCTGAAAACTGCGCTGTCTCAGCGATCTCGAACAGGTTGATGTATCGGTAACCAATATGTCCCAATTCGCTGCGATGAAAATCAAACTGCCCACCTCCCAACATGCGGTCTGGAGTGAAAAAATAATCCGACTGTCGATTCTTAGTTATGAATCCATAAACGTCGAGCCTGTTGCCTTGACCCGGCAGTCGCAATTTAAAATCTGTCTCAGCTCCTTGCTGTCTCCAGCGATTGTCGCGATAAAAATGCTCGTAATCAACGATGTCGCGATATACATGCAAGGGAGACAATCTGCCATTCAACAAATCACCGCCGGTGTTATAGAGGGTAAATGGTGTTAGCTTCACATCCAAGTCGCCGACGCGGTAACGCACTTTTCCTTTTATGACACCTCGCGCATACAATTCACGAAAACCAAAGCCGATACCTGCACCCCAAAAACCGTCCAACTCACTGCGCACGCGTGTCAAAACTTTGATCTCTGTTGAGGCATTCGGTCGCAAACGGAATCCCAAATCGAAAAGGGCATAACCTTGAATCTCTCTGCGCGCGTTTACGCTATCTGCAGCCAATGTGTCTCCCGCAAAAACCCCTCCTTCATAGCGGTCTCCTTGCGCTCTGTTGGTCTGCATAACAAATCGTCCAGAGCCATACACACTGAGCTTTTCATCCTGCCCGTAAAGGGATGATGTAAGCAGCAATAGGCCGAAAAGTATATAGTTAAATTTCATCTTCATTAGAAAAATACCTTGAGTTCAATTGTGGTCTCGGTGCCACTGATCTTATCTTCTACAAAATGGCTATCTGCCTGATTGAATCGTTTGTGACGGATGTACAATCCTGAGTGCTCCGACATTTTAATGTCTACCCCAAAACCTATGGAATGCGATGTCTGATCCAAATATCCAGGAGCTCCTGTGCTTGCCCCAGCATAGCTGCTTCCAGGTATGGCACTGCCCTCTAATCCGTAATCGGCAAATGATGCTGCTTCGGTGCTTACGTTGGCTCCTGCTAAATTCCCATCAGCATCGAAGTAATACAGGTTGTTTGTTTGGTCGTTGGCTTGAATGCGCTCCAATCCATATGCGAGGTCAACACCAAACCAATCGTTGATCGGTACAATGATGTCGAACTCGTGATACCCTGTTCGCAAATAGGCCTGATCATTCATCTTTGGTATGATCGAAATCTTGTCGCCTACACTCCCCAACGACCCGAGGTATAGCACGTAAATGTCTTGTTTACCAATCTCAAATTTGTGCTTCAACTGAAACTGAAATGTATTGAAAGCAAGCTTCTTAAGTGGCAATCCAGCGGTGTCGACATCGGTTATAAATACGTCTTCAGCAACTCCGCGATAGAATGATGTCCAACGTCTGTACGGACCGATTCCAGCGGCAAATGGTGCAAAACGAGACAACGCCAATCCGTTGATCTTGTGTCCGAAAGACAATCGATTGGTGGTTCTTTCCATCTCCTGCGAAACCATGTTTCCGAAGTTGATGGTGGTATTCTTCAAATTGAACCACATATTCACTGATCCCCCTTGCCGGTTGTTCAAGATCTGACCTACGTCGGTTATGCTGCCTACAAAATTCGAGGCGCCGCCACCTCCAGATACGTTTTGTAACTGTCCGTTACCCAAAATCTGCGTATTGAAGCTCAAGAAGTTACCGTAGTAGTTCACGAACTGTGGAGAAAGCCGAAACACTTCGAATTCAATAGGAACCTTGGGTAAGACTTCTTTTAGGCGCAGGTTCAAACGGATTCCTTCTCCCCATCCTTCGTTTTGGACTGTCGAATACAATTGTCCTACACCTCCCTCGGCGTTAAAAACGAATTTATCGTTCTCGTAATTGGCTGAGATGGTGTTGATACTAATCCCTCCTCTTTCAGTAGCAATGGAGTCGAGATAAACCACGTAGTTCATGCTGTTTACACCGACCATCCCTTTTGTGAAGGTTTTGTTGATGCGACCTCCAGCAGTGAAATTCGGACTCTCGGCGCCAAGCACAGCGGTGGTGGGCGTCTTACCATAGAGCAAACGCGCGTTGATACCGTAAGGCAGCTCGTCGAGATCGATGAGCACGCCTTTAAATGCCTGCATGGCCCATCTGCTTTCACGTGAGATGTCGCCATACTGCATGTAATTCTGCGCGCGATTCGCTCCTTGTGCGTTTCCTTCCCAAGCCCAACGCTCAAACAAACTGAAACGGTTGTATCCAACAAAACTGGAGAATACCATTCCAGATACGTCGGTCCAGTTTATACCTCCTATCTGAAAACCCAGTCGGGCAAATGAGGTGGGCACAGTTCCGTAAAGGCTGATCCCAAGGTTCAAATTAGATGGCACTTGTCCAGGGATTCCAACGGCGTTCGAATAAAGCGCATAATCCATGTTGATGGCTGCGCCGCCGCCTGGGCGGATACCTGCAGTCATAAGCAAGATTGGGGGATCTCGGTATACGTCTCCTAAACCAAATACATACGGTGGCGTATTCGCAAACTGATTGTCTGGCAGTACGCGGTACCCTTCGTCCAAATTTCGATTGAATCCGTAAAAGCGATAGTATCCTCCCAATGAAAATCCGTTCTTCCGTTGAATAACTTGGTAGCGATTCAAGGTTTC
>JANRAA010000090.1:3083-3856 GCA_030728235.1 Flavobacteriales bacterium | reverse complement strand
TCCAAGACAAGGTGTCGTCTTGCGCGATTCCTGAAAATGAGGATATGATGGCGATCAAGATTAAAAACTTCCTCAGGCGATTCCCATTGTGCTAAATACAATCCATACAACTGCAACTGCCAAAAGCAATATTACGCTCAACAATATGTCGTTGCGCACTGAATTCCCCATGCCTGTTATCACCGATCCGCTGCCAACTGTTAGGTGGTCTATCTTCTCGCTTTCTTCTTGGGTAGATGTTAAACTGATTCCAAACAAGATAAATGAACAGATCATAAACAGAAGCAAAGCGAAGTGCAAGAAATTCATGTCTACTATCATAGACAAAATTGAGTCGTGTGGAAATTGGAAATAAACTTCCCCCGCTTGGTTCGGTGTCTTCAAGAACTCAAAAACCAACCTCCCAACGCCCAAAATAAATCCTGACCACAAAGCCCAAAGCGCTCCGCGTGAATTGACCCTGCGCGAAAGTATTCCAAACAAGAAAACTGCTGCTATAGGGGGTGAAATATAAGCTTGTATGCTTTGTAGGTATTTGAACAAACCTCCTTCCGACATCATGTTCTCCATCAATGGAATCCATAGCAGTCCGATAACAACCAATATGGCTGTTGAAAGCTGACCTACCAACACGAGTTTTTTGTCTGCTGTTTCTGGTCTCCAAATCTTAAAGAAGTCGAAGGTGAAAAGTGTCGAACATGAGTTAAACACGCTACTCAGTGAACTCATCAAGGCTGCCAACAATCCTGCTGCTACAAGTCCGCGAAGTCCAC
>JANRAA010000090.1:0-3073 GCA_030728235.1 Flavobacteriales bacterium | reverse complement strand
ATTCCGCACCATCGATGGCACGGCGGCGTCATGAACCACTTTTCCCGAGGCATCCAATAACAATGTGCCGTCTTGTGTGTGCAATGCGAAAGCGACAACGCCAGGCAGCACAAATAAGAAGATCGGAAGCAACTTCAAGAATGCCGCGAAGATGGTTCCTTTGCGCGCATTCGATTGATCTTTTGCCGACAATACGCGTTGCACGATAAACTGATCGGTACACCAATACCAAACTCCCAAAATAGGCGCTCCGAAAAGTATACCTGTCCATGGATAGTTGGTGTCTGATGAAGGTCTCCACAAATTCAAATAATCGCCCGCTTTGTTGCCTGCTCCGGCAGTGATTGAAGCGCGCAACTCCGACCAACCGCCGAGTTCGGAAATACCGAAATAGGTGACGACTACTGCTCCGCCGATTAAGACGAACATCTGCACCATATCGGTATAGACTACAGCACGCAATCCTCCAAAGATGGTATACACTCCGGTTGCAAGAACCACCAACACAGCACCCGTCCAAAACTCAATGCCGAGCAGTTGTTCAAAAACCAAGGCTCCTGCAAAAATGGTCACCGATATCTTTGTTAAGATGTAAGCGACAAGAGATATGATGCTCAAATAGTTACGCGCTCCTCGCGCATATCGCTTCTCTAAAAATTCAGGCATGGTGAAAACTCCACTACGCAGATAAAAAGGAACGAAAAACCAACCGAGAAGCAGCAATATAAGGGCTGCAAGGATCTCAAATTGTCCGTTTACAAAATCTCCCCGTGAACCTGAACCAGCCAATCCGATCAGGTGCTCGCTGCCTATGTTAGAGGCGAACAATGATGCACCGATGACAAACCAACCAGAGTTTTTTCCACCTAAGAAATAACCTGAAGAAGAGACTTCTTTTCTTTCTTTCTTGGTAACAAAGAATGCTACCGCAAAGACGAGTACGAAGTATGCGAGGACAATTGCGTAATCTAAAGTGCTCATGCTTACTTCATTGTTGCGCCGAACACAACTTGCTTATGAGCAACTTTATCTCCTGCGGTTAAGCGCAATACGTAAACACCTGAAGCCAATCCTTCAACCATTGCTGAGTTAAGTCCTTTGGTAGATTGAGTTTGAACAATGCGACCTGAAAGGTCTATCACTTCTAAGTACTCAACCGAGCCCGCAGCATCCCATGTAACCTGCATGGCTGTTGTTGCCGGGTTAGGAAATGCATTGAAAGTGAAATCTGATTTTTCTGTAACACTTACTTCTGTAACCAGTTTCAAATTGTCGATGTAAAAGGTCTCTGCCAATGGCTCACCTGGAGCGATTAGCAAAACGAAGTTGGTAGCATTTGGCAAACCTGTAAGTGCTGCTAAATCCATCGTCAGGGTTTCCCATGTATTGCTCGCTGTTGAAGCCAGATTGAAGAGCCCTAGCTCTAATCCGAAGTTGTCTTGAATCGAGAAGACAATGTTTGTAGGAGCATTTGGATCGTAAAAATCAAATGACAGTGTTGTAAGCGGCAATATGTTCAATGCTCCGTTGAAGTCGCCAACGATTACGTCGTCTGTTGCTCCTCCGTTGCGTGCATACTCCAAAACGTTTCCTCCAATTACTTGATCTGGATTCGGGAAGATGCTCAAACGCCCGTCTTTGTATTCAACATCAAAACGATCGTTCTCACAATCAGCATCCATCAGCATTTCAGAATCTGTGTTTACTTCAGCACACGCCTCATTCACACGAGCTGGTCCGCTCAAGTTGTCGAAATAATAGTTCTCGTTGATGTTCACGCCTGGATTGAATAGCAACACCATCTGATTGACGTCGTTGTTCGCTGTATTTGCATCTGGCCACCAACCTGAGTTAGAAGGATCCATCCAAGGCTGACCGGTTAAGGTAAAAGTCAAGGTCTCCCACTGTCCGCCAGTAGTCGTTACCGCTTGGTACTCGCTATGACGTCCTTGTGGATAGCCTCCCAATGCCAAAAGTTCGTTTTGCAAGCTAATCTGAATGGTAATGCCTGGCACTGGTGCAAAGACATCCATTGTCATTTGATTGGCTCCTGAGAGATGCCCACTTAAATCGGCCAATTCTCCACAATTTATTAAGATGACATCATAAGTCTCCGAAGCATTGCGCGTGTATTGAGCACACATGTCGCTCGAATTCACTCCGTTCGACCCCGGATTTTCAACGTATTGAATAAAAGTACCGTGCCATCCTGGCCATACTGTGCCTCCAATTCCGTTCTGCAATTGATCAGGAAATGGGACATCCAAACCGTAAGTGACGTTTCTAACATCATCAAAGGTGTCGTACATTACTTGTGAACTAGCTGTTTGAGCCAATGCAAACAAACAAGAAGCTAAAATTGTAAATCTCTTAAGCATATTGGTTCCAGATTTTGGGTGAGACAAGGTAACACGAAAGTTACACAAGCAGCTAAAACATACTACATCAGAATTTCATCTACTGAAATGCACACTACATCATTGGTACTTCAATACCAACTTTATCGATATCTTAATAACTGTATTTCAGTTATTTATCAGATTTCAACAAAAGTTATTATTGAATTGTTATTCATCTTATCTTAGTAGCATGCGCTACAAACTAATTCAACTCTCGTTCTTCACCATATGCGTTTTGATGTATCAAACGATGTGGTCGCAGCAGGCTGGTAGCCCGAATATTCTCAATTTTTCGAAGTCCGACTTCCAAGGTGGTTCCCAAACCATGGAAATTCAACAGCTGAACAATGGCTATATCTGCGCAGCAAACAACCACGGACTGCTCATTTTCGACGGTACATCATGGCAGTGCTTTCGTCAGCCGAACCAAACAATCATGCGGTCGATTGAGGTTGTGGGTGATCGCATTTACTGCGGTGGACAAAATGAGCTGGGATACTTCACCTTCGAAACGGGTGCTGCCAAATACAATTCGCTACTCCATCTCCTCCCTCCCGCTCTCTCCAATATTGGCGATGTTTGGCAAATTCAATCGGTGAACAAGAAGCTAATATTTCGGACGTCTGAGCAGCTATTTAGTCTTGAAAATGAGAAACTTATACTCCTTGCTGAAA
>JANRAA010000089.1 GCA_030728235.1 Flavobacteriales bacterium | reverse complement strand
AGACAAGCTCTGAAGCATTCGGTGGGACAGGTCCTGCGGTAATAATCTCAAGATTCTCAACCTGCGATTGTATAGTACACGAAGCTAAATCTGTCTTGTTGATGAGGTAAGTAGAAACCCCAGAAACGTTCTCAAGCTGGAATGTCTTGTGCACCTTTGGTTTGTGCATGTCGAAATCGAGAAGGATTACCTTTTTTCCCGCTTTCGCAAGCACGGCAGCCAAGTTGCTGGATGTGAATGTTTTACCTTCTCCCGGATGCAGCGATGTTACCAAAATGACTTTCGGACCATCGTCTTGCAAAAGATATTGAAGGTTTGTTCTAATCGATCGGAAAGCTTCAGCAACGTTCGATCGCGGTGAGCTCAAGATGACGATTGGATCGGTGTTGATCTCGTTGTAATTTGGAATACCGCCAATAACGGGCATGCTGGTGATGCTTTTCAACTCGCGGGTGTTTTCTATGCGCTCGAAGAATATCAGGCGCACCAAACCAATCAAAACGGCGAAAATCAATCCGCCTCCTATGGCGAAATATTTAGTCCGTTCTTTATTCGGACCAACAACACCAAGCGATCGCGACTCCTCAACCAAACTTGCTTCTGGAAGTATCGCTGCGCGCGCAATGACGGTGCTGGCCTTTTTCTCCAAGAGGAATATGTACAAACTTTCATTGACCTTCAACTTGCGATCAATTCCCAGTATGTCGCGCTGAGATTTTGGAATCTGTTGTAGCTTGTATTCTAACTTGTTGATTTGAGCATCTGTGTCTCGCATCTTCGAAAGCACAGCGTCTTTTGTATCGCGGGTGTACTTATATATCCCAAGCTTAACTGTGTTGATCAATGAGTCTAAACGGGTGATCTCTACGTGGCCGTCTTTGTAGTTTAATAGCTTCTGACTGCGCTCAACTTTCTGGTTAAAAAGCTGGTTTACCTGCTCTTGAAGAATCAAATCTTCTTCAAACATGTAAAAAGAAGGGGGCAATGCTGCTTCCTCCAGTCCTTTGGCAAGAAAAGCTTCCATAGCACGCATCGACTCTAGTCGCAATTCCAACTTTCGTTTGTCGCTGTCGAGTTCTACCATGCTTCTGAAGTACTCTTGCTGCTCTTTGTTCAAATCCAAAATCCTGTTTTTGTCTTTGAAGTCTTCTAGCATATACTCTAAGGAGTCCAGAATATAGGTCAACTCATTGAGCTGCTTGTCGATGTATCGCTGCGTGTTTTCGTTCACCGAGATTCTTGTCTCTTGCGTGTACGTTATGTATACGTTCGAAAGGGTGTCCAAAAATCTACGCGCTCTTTCAGGAAGCTCGTCTTGAACTTGAAGATTTAAAATGCTCGTATACTCAACGTTCTTGATAAAGAAATTACTCTTGTATTTGTTAACCAGGTAGTCGTTGGTGTGCACGCGGATTTGGAAGTCTTGTTCCTTGATTTTTTCAATGGTTCCTTCATTAACAAGCGATGTTTTCTCGATTTTTAATGCGTAATCAATTTCTTCAACAGCCTCGCCAAAAGCGTATTCTTTTTGAATCGTCTTCCCATTAATCTCGTACGAAAATGAATAATGGTCGAGATCTAAAACCTTGATATTGATAGGCAAATTCCTCAAATACGGGGCGAATCTATCGACATTCGCGTCGACGTCCAATGCGTCGATTTTGTCTACTTGAGAGGTGCGAATACGTCCAACCAAATAGTAGCTGATATTGAAATTCAGCTTCTTCATCGATTTCGAAACGATGTCGTAAGAAGAAATTACACGTTGCTGGTTCGTTACGTCTGCCAATAAGGAGTAATACCCCAAATTGCTGTAAATCTGAGATTGGTAGTCGTATGTTTCTTGCGACTTTAACAGAATCTCAGCTTGAGCCGCATAGATGTCGGCCAACCTGTGCGTGTAAAAATTCGCGATAAAATAAGCCAATGCTGGTAAAAGCATGAGCAAGACCCAGTTTTTACCAATAAACTTGAATATTGGCCTCAGGTCTTCGGGATCAAATATGGAGGCTTTCGGTTCGGCCATATACAATTCTGTGCGGCACAAATATAGCAATGCAAAACGAAGAGGGAACAATATTCTTTCGGATGTACACGACTCATTCGATTTTTGTACATTTGAACCTCAAAGGCATGTTGTCATGATGAAAAGAGTATTGTTAAGTTTGGCGTTTGTAGCCCTGTTTTTATTGCCTATCAGCAGTTTTGCGCAAACCGCCCCTTTCCCAGATAGCGGAGGCACACCATGTGGCCCTCCATTCGGTCCGCCATGTCCTATCGATGGAGGTGTTAGTCTTTTAGTTGCCGCAGGTATTGCACTAGGTGGTAAAAAAGCATACCAGCTCTACAAAAAAGGAGAATGAGTCTAAAGTTCCGTGAGAATCCTTTATTGAGATTTCTTGTTTTTGGGACTTCTGCCTATATTTTTTGGTACATCCTGTACGAGTTCATTCTTAGAGGAAAAACCCATTTCGATGAGTGTATCGTTGATAATATCGTTCGCGGGGTAGAAATCTTCCTGTCGTTTCTCGGCTATTCACTTATCGCTTACAACGATCCCGTCTGGAAAACCCATGTCGGAATTCAAGACTCCCTCGGTGTCACCGTCGGCGCTCCGTGCGATGGAATAGTGCTCTTTGCACTCTTTGCCATTTTTATTTTCGCATTCCCAGGTCCAATCAAGCACAAAGCTTGGTTCATCCCCGCAGGGATAATAGCCATTCATGTTTTGAATATTCTTCGGGTAGCTGCCTTGGCAATCATCGTTGACATAAATCCGAGTTGGCTCGATTTTAATCACGACTACACTTTTACAATAATCGTTTACGGCGCAGTGATCGGATTATGGTACCTGTGGATACAGAAATTCTCTCCCTTGAAAAAAGTATCGAATGCGTGAGTGGATTTTACGAGTGCTCGTGGTGGTCATCTTTATTGCTGTTGGCTTCTTTCAAGAATGGCTCAAGGTGAATATCAATTGGTTCATTGATCATATCGCATACGTTCCGAATTATAACGCGCTCTCTCCTGCAGATCGTTTGGAAGAGCTGGCGAAAATGAGCTATAACGCGCCTTACGATTATTACTATAGCCACTCAACCATAAGTCAGCTAGCCAGTTTTACGTCGAAACAATTATCTGTCCTCAAATACGGGATTGCGGTAACTTTGATTGTCGTCTATTTCATGCTCAATCGATTTACGATTCAACGCATTCTCAGAAGAGAGGCGCTAACGGTTTTTTTGAGATACATATATATATGTATAGCCGCAACGGTAGCATTGTTTTTTGGGATGTACTTTTTTTGGACTCATGAATTAGCGATGTACAATGTCGGAAGAGAGCTGCTCGGCTTCTTGCAAAGCCCAATGCCAGTGATTGTATTGTACCTTCCAGCGCTGCTTTTTTTGAAAAACGATAATACAACTGCATAACAATGGATTTAAGCAATTTACCAGATAGCTCCCGCGTGTGGATCTATCAGTCGCATCGTGAACTAACACCGAATGAAGTTTCGCAGATTGAAGTCGTGTTGAGTGGTTTCACTAGCTCGTGGAAGGCACATGGTCAGCTGTTGCAAGCTTCAAGCGCGATACTCTACAATCGGTTTTTGGTTTTGTCTGTCAATGAACAGCATGCGGCGGCCTCTGGGTGTTCGATTGATGACTCTGTTCGCGTTTTGAAAGAAGTAGGTGAGAAGTTTGGTGTTGATCTGTTTAACCGCATGCTTGTGTGTTATATGCATGAGGAGAATGTTGTATGTGACCCAATGCACGACTTTTGGGCAAAGAGAAAGGGAGGGGTAGTAACAGATGAAACCCTTGTTTTTGATACTACCGTGCAAACTTTAGGAGCGCTAAAGCAGAATTTCTTAGTAACATTCAAGAAAAGTTGGCACTCAGAAATGTGGTGATTGTTGCTGAAAGGGCTGATTCTACCGATGAACGGCATGTTTTTGTTAAAAAACGGTTAAACCGTTCGTCGTTTTTTTTTTGATTTTTTTGGCGAAGTATCCGAATGTTTGGTAAATTTAGGGTGCTAAAAGTAAAATGTAGGACTGTCTCCTACACCTGACTATACTAATAAACGATTCAAATTGAGAGGGAGTTTCCAAAATTGGGAAAAAGTGAATGCGAAGAGTCTGAAGGTAATCCTCAGGTTTTCAGTTACTTAGTGAGTGTTCGGTTGTCTGGCACAGCGTTAGTTTAACCAGAAAATCGAATACATTTATAAAGCTTAGGACCGGTTCGCCGGAATTGAGGAGGGGAATTAACCCCGATAAATATGTGTATTAACCAAAACCAAAACAGATGAACAAGACTTATTTGTTGTTACTTTCTGTCTGTTGCTCCTTAGGGATGCTACTTTCAGGTTCTGCAATTGCGCAGACGTATTCTAATGCAGCGGGCTTCTCAGTAGGCACCACTGCAGGGCCATTTACGCCCTACTCTTCTACAATCACTGTTGCTGGCGGTCCTGCGACTGTTGGTGTAGTGACGATTGACATTATCGGTCTTTCTCACACTTGGCCAAGTGACATCGACGTAATGTTGGTGGGTCCAAACGGTGATGCAATGATTATTATGTCTGATGCAGGAAGCGGTATAGCCGTAACAAACGTTAGCTACTCAATTTTTGACGGTGCAGCTACAGCGTTCAACTTGACTGAAAACTTGTCAGGTTCTTACCGTCCATACAACAGTGGTGGGTTTGATGGAATGCCATTACCTGCTCCTGCTGTATATGGTGATGCTGCTCCAGCTGGTGCTGCTACCCTTTTCAGCACGTTCGGTGGTGATGTAGCTGATGGTGACTGGTCTCTTTTCTTCTATGACGATTCAGACTTCGATGGTGGTACTGTTGCTGGAGGTTGGTCGATCACGTTCTCTTCTGCAGTGCCTGGTTGTACCGATCCAATCGCGTGTAACTTTGACGCAGCTGCGACCACGAACGATGGTTCTTGTGAGTACTTGTCTTGTCAAGGTTGTACCGATGCTGCTGCTTGTAACTTCGACGCTACAGCAACTATCAACGTAGGTTGTGATTACACTTGTATCGGTTGTACTACAGTTGGTGCTTGTAACTACGAGGTAGACAATACCATCGACGATGGTTCATGTTGTTTTGACAACTGTATCACTTTAAACGTTACTGGTGGTGGTTTTCCAGGTGAGGTTAGCTGGACATTGACTGATGCAGTTAGTGGAGCTCTTCTCGCGAATGGTGTACCTGGTACATTCACTTTGTGTTTGACTGACGCTTGTTTCAACTTCAATATGTTCGATTCATTCGGAGATGGTTGGAACGGAGCTGTTTACACATTCTCTCAAGGAGCAACTGTTCTTCTTTCTGGTACACTTGACACTGCTACCTCTGGTGATGGTTTTTCTTTTGGTACTGAGTTGTTGATAGTAAACGGAGGTTGTACTCCTGGTTGTACTGATCCACTTTCTTGTAACTTCGACGCTGCTGCTGATCTAGACTTCGGTTGTGATTTCACTTCATGTGCAGGTTGTACAGATCCTTTGGCTACTAACTACGATGCTGCTGCAACCATCGACGATGGTTCATGTATCTTCTGTGCTGGTGGTGAGATCTTGATGATTGTTGACATGCTTGATGCATTCGGTGACGGATGGAACGGCGCTATTTACTCAATGACTACAACTGGTGGTGCGTTGATCGCAACTGGTGATCTTAACACTGCTGCTATCGGTGATGGTTTCACTTTCGGTACTGATGCTTTCTGTATGGCTCCTGGTTGTTACGTATTCACTGTTACAGGTGGTGCTTTCCCAGGTGAAGTTTCTTGGTCTTTGACTGACCAACTTGGAAACAACTACGGCGCTGGTGGCGCTCCTGCTTCATTCAACGTAGACTTCGGTTTCACAGGTACTTGTGGATTCTCTGGATGTACTGATTCTAACTGTATCGGTTACAACCCATCTGCTACTATCGATGATGGTTCATGTTTGTGTCCTCCAGCTAACAACGACGTTTGCAGCGCAGAAGCTGTAACTTGTGGTTTGAGCGTTGCTGGAACTCTTGCTAACGCAACAGATAACGAAGGTCTGATCGGTTCAACTTGTTCTGGTATCGATATCGATACTCCAGGTGTATGGTACTCTTACAACGCAGCTGCTGATGAGCAAGTATTCTTGAGCCTTTGTAACTCAACTGGTGTAACAGATACTAAAATTCACGTTTACCTAGGCGCTCCTGACTGCAACAACTTGGTTTGTGTTGCTGCAAACGACGACGGTTGTGGTGCTGGTAGCTTCTTGTCTGAAATGGCGTTCAACGCTTCTACAGGTAGCGATTACTACATCTTGGTTTCTGAGTTCGGATTTGCGTCAGGTGGTGATTTCACTTTGGATGTAACTTGTGTTAGCTGTGGTGCTTTCCCATCAAATGATGATTGTGCTAACGCTCAACCAGTTGTTTCTGGTCTTACTATCACTGAGTCACTTTGTTGTGCTGGTCCTTCTGGAGCTCCAAACTTCGCTGCTGGTTTCGCAACTGCTTACGACGTATGGTACTCATTCAACTCATCTGACTTCGATACTTTCTTCTTCGACGTAACTAACGTTAGCGGTGGAAACGTAGGTCTTATGTTCTACACTGGTGACTGTTCAGCTCCAATTGATTTCGTAGGTTGTCTTGTGACTGGCCAGTGTGCTGGTGACATCGGTGACTTCTTGACATTGACTCCAAACACTGATTACTTCTTCTCAATCTTCACAACTCAGCCTTTGGCTTGTGGCGATTACGAATTGAACGTTCTAGGTGTATACTTCGGTTGTACTGACCCTGCTGCTAACAACTACGATGCTGGTGCAAACACTGATGATGGTACTTGTGACTACGCTGGTGTTGTAAACCCATTGAACGAGTGTGCTAACGCTGCGG
>JANRAA010000088.1 GCA_030728235.1 Flavobacteriales bacterium | reverse complement strand
GCGTATGAAGGCCGTGATGAACGAACTTGAAAAGTCGCCAGATGTTATCTTGTTCATCGATGAAATCCACACCATTGTTGGTGCCGGTGGTGCCAGTGGTTCGCTGGATGCTTCGAACATGTTCAAGCCTGCTTTGGCACGCGGTGAAATCCAATGTGTGGGTGCTACCACGCTAGACGAATACCGCCAGCACATCGAGAAAGATGGCGCTCTGGAACGTCGTTTCCAAAAGGTAATCGTTGAACCTACTTCAATTGAAGAGACCATTCAGATATTGAACAACATCAAGGATAAGTATGAAGATCACCACAGTGTAAATTATACTCCTGAAGCTATCGACGCTTGCGTTAAACTTACTGCTCGCTATATCACTGATCGCCACCTTCCCGATAAGGCGATTGATGCTATGGACGAAGTGGGGTCACGTGTTCACTTGAAGAACATCAATGTTCCGAAAGAAATCATCGACATCGAAAAAGATATCGAAGATGTGAAAGAAGACAAGAACCGGGTTGTACGCAGTCAGAAATACGAAGAAGCAGCTAAACTGCGCGATAAAGAGCGCCAGCTGATTGAAAAGCTTGACGCAGCAAAGAAAAAATGGGAGGATGAATCAAAATCTCACCGCGAGACTGTTACTGTAGATAACGTGGAAGAAGTGGTGGCGATGATGACGGGTATCCCAGTCCAAAAAATTGCTGAAAAAGAAAGCGGTCGCTTGGCGCGGATGGAAGAAGCGCTAGAAGGAAAAGTAATCGGTCAAGAAGACGCGATTCAAAAGGTTGTGAAAGCAATCAAGCGCAATCGCGCAGGATTGAAAGATCCAAATAAACCGATTGGTTCGTTTATTTTCCTCGGGCCTACTGGTGTTGGTAAAACACAGTTGGCGAAAGAATTGGCGCGCTATCTATTTGATTCTGAAGATTCACTCATCCGAATAGATATGAGTGAGTACATGGAGAAATTCGCGATCTCTCGTTTGATCGGTGCGCCTCCGGGATATGTTGGTTATGAAGAAGGCGGGCAGCTAACTGAAAAAGTACGCCGCAAGCCCTACTCTATCATCCTACTTGATGAGATTGAGAAAGCTCACCCAGATGTGTTCAACTTGCTTTTGCAAGCGCTTGATGACGGACAAATGACAGATAGTCTTGGAAGGAAGATTGATTTCCGTAATACGATTATGATCATGACTTCTAACATCGGTGCACGTCAATTGCAAGATTTTGGAACTGGTGTAGGTTTTGGAACTTCAGCGAAAAGCGATCGTGAAGAGAATGATCGCAAAGGAGTTGTTGAAAGTGCTCTAAAACGCAGCTTTGCGCCAGAATTTTTGAACCGTATCGACGATGTGATTATGTTCAAATCTCTGAAACGTGAGCACATTCATGAAATCATTGACCTTGAACTCGACAAACTGTTTGAACGTGTGAAGGCTCTTGGATACGACGTAGCGCTTACTGAGGATGCGAAAGACTTTATCGCTGAAAGAGGTTTCGATGAAAAGTTCGGAGCCCGACCTTTGAAGAGAGCTATCCAAAAGTATCTTGAAGATCCTTTGGCAGAGCAGATTATCTCTGCGAAAGTTCAAGAAGGAGATATGATTGAAGCCGATGTCAACAAAGAAACAGGCGAAATCATTGTCAACGTCAAGAAAGGCGGTGCCAAAAAGAAAAAGAAAGCAGACGGAAAAGCAACACCTGAAGCAACGAGCGAAGATGCTGAATAATTTCTGCTGATTATATTGAAAAGGGGCTTCGGCCCCTTTTTTAATGCTCGTGTGTTGAGAAAATATTTTGAGGCTTTCTTACGGCGGTTGTTTGTTCACCATCTTTGACGCATGAAGCAGAAGTTGATATCGGCAATCAAAGGGAAATACGGAGTAACATTCCTCGTATTCACTGTGTGGATGCTGTTTTTCAATGATGTCGATCTAATCTTTATCGGCAAAAGCTACTCTGAATTGAAGACGATGGAGCGCGAAATTGTCCATCTGCAAAAGGAAAACGAGATAACCCAAGAAGCGTTGGATGATATTTCAAACAACGCTGAAAGTCTCGAGAAGTTCGCCCGAGAAGAGTACTATATGAAAAAGCCGAACGAAGACATCTACGTTGTTCGGATTAAGGACAAGTGATCAGTTGATCAACTCCATAAGCTTTCCTACAAAACCAGTAATTGACGAAGGGGCTATCAAGGCCATGAACAACAGGCCGTACAATGCTCCAAACAAGTGGGCATCGTGAGCAACACCCGTCCCGCCGCGCTTATTCATGTACGATTCGTAGACAAAAAACAAGATGCCAGCAAGAAAAGCTGGAATCGGAATGGCGAAAAACAAATAGAGTGTGGATGTTGGGAACAACAAAACAAAAATCAAAACCATAGCCGACACCGCTCCGGAGGCTCCCAGTGAATTGTATCCTGGATTGTTTCGGTGTTTAATCAAAGCTGGTACTGAAGCCACAAAGATGGCACCGAGGTACATCATTAGAAATAGATTCTGCCCGAGGTGAGAACCCCACCAATCATCTCCATCCATAACCTGAGTGAATGCCACCTGATTGGTGAAAATGGTGAATATTGGTCGTCCAAACTCCCACAAGACGTACATGTTGAAAAAGAGGTGCAAGTAATCGCCATGTATGAACCCATGTGTAATGACTCTCCAATATTGCTTGTGATGCACCACTTGATAAGGGTTTAGCATCATCTTTTCCAATGCGGGTCTGGATGAGAGCGCATACACTGAAATAACAGCAGTAATCAATACTATAATTTGAATCGTCATTAGCTCGAATGATCAGTTGTGATTACCCAGTTTCTATTTTTTAACTCCCACGTGAGCGAATAGGCACCAGCCAGCGTGTCGGCCTTGCGGAATAGACTCCATCTGCCGGCGACAAAAACAACTTCCGCTCCCATCTGAATCAACGTATCGTTTTGAAACAATAGTCTGCCCATTTGCTCTTTATCGGGATAACTCTTCTTGTAATTGTCCAATGTCGTTTGCCAACCTTTTGAAAGTCCTCTTCGCCCGATAAAAATCAAGTTCTCGTCGTTCCAGTATGACGACATAAACCCTTCAATATCACCATTGTTCCAATCTTGTTCCTGCTGTTGCATGGCTTTCTCGACGGCTTCAATGGGGTTGATCTGTTCGACATCCGGCGAGCAAGCCGAGAAAAGAAAGCTACAAGCAATAATCAGGATGAAGACGACACCAATCTTTGTCATAAGTAACTAGAATTTGCTGCAAGGTACTCCAACAATTGTCTTTGGTGGCATCGCCATAGCGCCAAATCCAAAATGCCAAAGCTTGAGGTCCGCTGAATGCCGCCTCATTATCTAAAAAGTATAGCTCTAAACCCAACTGATAACGCGGAAGGAAATAATGGTTGAGGTCGAAACTTGGTTGCGAAGTGCCGTTTACCAATCCATTCAACTCTTCGTCCCACGCATCCTGCTCGTTGAGCAGCACATAAGCGTCTCCGAGCAACCTCGCCATCCTTTGAAAGTATGGGTAATGGTTGCCTTCTAGGTTGTTCAAACAGCCAGAGAATTTTTCGAGAAAGTGGATATTGAGTTTGTTATCCCCTGAATAAAGATCTTC
The DNA here is from genome assembly GCA_030728235.1 of Flavobacteriales bacterium. Taxonomy (GTDB): domain Bacteria; phylum Bacteroidota; class Bacteroidia; order Flavobacteriales_D; family Sanyastnellaceae; genus RI-182. The sequence goes on along the minus strand of JANRAA010000088.1, from coordinate 3,416 downwards.
GCCGATGATGGCGCCCCATTCTTGTTCAACGTTTCGCTTTTTCTTTGATTGCAGAACAAGGTTTTCGAGCAAATGATCCGATTGCGCCAATGCTTCAGGAGAGCCGAAATAAACGTCGGCAATAACAAGCAAAGAAGAATCTCGGTCCATAGCATATTTAGCGCTTGACCAATCAATTTCACTTTTTTTCTTGCACGAATAAAGAGGCTTCTTCGCGCACGAGAAGAACAGCAGCAACAGGGAAAGGAAAAATAACCGCGGAAGCATTATACGTTGAAGCGGAAGTGCATGATATCGCCGTCTTGAACGATATACTCCTTCCCTTCTACCGACAATTTTCCGGCTTCTTTAACGGCTTGTTCAGAACCAAGCGACAAGAAATCAGCGAGTTTCATTACTTCTGCACGAATGAATCCTTTCTGAAAATCGGTGTGTATTACACCTGCAGCCTCAGGCGCTGTGTATCCTTTGTGGATAGTCCAAGCGCGAACTTCTTTCACACCCGCAGTAAAGTATGTCTGCAATTTCAGCAAACGATAAGCAGCGGTGATCAACTTGGCAACACCTGGCTGATCTAATCCCATGTCGGAAAGAAACATAGCGCGTTCTTCAGCATCTTCAAGCTCAGCAATGTCGGCTTCAATTGCAGCGCCGATGATCAACACCTCAGCATTTTCAGCGGCTACCGCTTGGCGCACTGCTTCAACGTGTTTGTTTCCATTAACAACACTTGCTTCATCAACGTTGCATACGTATAGAATAGGCTTTGATGTCAACATCTGCAATTCATCAACAAGAGGTAGCTCACTGTCTTCAAAATCGACGCTTCTCACAGAATTACCTTCAAGCAAAGCAGCTTTTATTCTTACGAGTATGTCTTGCATCTTCTTTGCATCTTTATCTCCTGTAGATGCTGCACGGGCAACTTTTGCCATGCGTGCTTCAACGTTCTCAAGGTCTTTGAGTTGCAATTCGATATCGATGATTTCTTTGTCGCGGACAGGGTTTACAGAGCCATCAACGTGGACAATGTTTCCATCGTCGAAGCAGCGCAGAACGTGAATGATGGCATCTGTTTCACGAATGTTCGCCAAGAACTTATTTCCAAGTCCTTCACCTTTGCTAGCTCCTTTCACCAAACCAGCGATATCGACGATTTCAACGGTCGTAGGAACCAAATTTTGTGGTTTAACGATTTCCGCTAGTTTGTTTAAACGTTCATCAGGAACAGTGATGACACCCAAATTGGGCTCGATGGTGCAGAAAGGAAAGTTTGCACTTTGCGCTTTCGCATTCGATAAACAATTGAAAAGGGTTGATTTTCCTACGTTAGGAAGTCCAACTATACCACATTTGAGTGCCATAATGATCTGTTTGAGCGCGCAAAGATAGCCAATAGCAATGGTAACCGAAAACAAGAAATGGTTTTCAAAAGTTTTGAACATAGCCCCCTGCTGCCAAGGGTGAAATTCTACTTTTGCACAGCAAGATAAAACCACATGAAAACAACATCAGAATTAAAGGAAATCGCTTCGCAAGTTCGGAGAGACATCGTTAGAATGGTACACGCAGTTCAATCTGGACACCCTGGAGGTTCGTTGGGATGTACCGACTTTTTCGTCCACTTGTACTTTAATGAGATGACCACCAAGGCGCCAGTGTTCAGCATGAATGGAATTGGTGAGGATTTGTTTTTCTTATCGAACGGACATATATCACCTGTTTGGTATAGTGTTTTGGCACATTCAGGATATTTCCCTGTTAGTGAGTTGGCAACATTCAGAAAGCTAAACACTCGATTGCAAGGCCATCCTGCTACAGAAGAAGGGTTGCCAGGAATACGCATCGCCTCTGGATCGCTAGGTCAAGGGTTGTCGGGTGCCATTGGAGCTGCTGAAGCGAAGAAGTTGAACAACGACAGCACCATGGTCTTCACACTTCACGGAGATGGAGAATTGCAAGAAGGCCAAATATGGGAAGCTGCGATGTATGCTGCTCATAATAAGATTGATAATTTGATAGCGACTGTTGACTGCAACGGACAACAGATCGACGGTTCAACTGAGGATGTCCTTTCATTGGGCAGTTTGCGCGCGAAATGGGAAGCTTTTGGATGGATTGTCATGGATATGGACGGGCATGATTTTGAGGCCATTGCAGCGACTATGAAGGCCGCTCGCGCAGCTTCGGGGAAAGGAAAACCAGTTATTATTTTGATGAAGACATCAATGGGTAAAGGGGTTGACTTTATGGAAGGCACGCACCATTGGCATGGAGTAGCTCCGAACGACCAGCAATTGGCAGATGCTCTTTCTCAACTTCCAGAGACATTGGGAGACTATTGATACATGGCATTGCCTTTGCTTGATTCGCAAACATGAAAAATGTCGCAACGCTTCTTCTATTTTCTTTAGCCTGGCTATCTTCTATTGGCCAGGAAAAAACACGTATCCTTTTTGTTTTCGATGCTTCGAATAGCATGAATGGCTATTGGGCCGGAGAACGAAAAATTGAATCAGCAACAAGACTGCTTTCAGCAACCTTGGAAGAGATTTATTTGTTTGAGAATTTGGAAATTGGGTTGCGTGTTTACGGACATCAAACCAAGCATGTTCAGGGACATCAAGATTGTGACGATACTGAATTGGTGGTTCCGATTGGTAGTGGTAACAACTTGATAATCAGCAAAGAATTGTCGCGGATAACACCGCAAGGCACTACCCCTATTGCGCGTTCTCTTGAGAAAGCGGCTGGTGATTTTTCTGACTGTCCGAATTGCCGAAATGTAATCATTCTCATCACCGACGGTATTGAAGCTTGTGACGAAGATCCTTGCGCTGTATCAAAGGCATTGCAAGAAAAGAACATCATCGTTCGTCCGTTCATTATCGGGATTGGATTAGACGAAAAGTACAAATCTACATTCGAATGTGTCGGCAACTACTTCGATGCCACCGACCCAGAAACATTCGAAACTGTTCTAGACTTGGTCATAACCGAGGCATTGAACAACACCTCTGTTCAAATCAATTTAAACAATTCACGCAAAGAGCCGAAGGAAACGAATGTGCCTTTCACTCTTTACGACATGCGCACCAACGCCATTTTGTATGATTACGTGCATACACTGAACTCGGCTGGCAATCCCGACACGCTGTCTTTGGATCCTCTGCCGACATATCGTTTGGTCGTGCATACACTCCCTCCCATTGTGAAAGATTCACTTGTCGTTCTGCCTGGTGAACACACCACCTTTGAAGTAAAGGCAGCGCAAGGAAATTTGGACCTTCAGTTCTCTAGTCGACGATCAGACTTCGATAAAATACAATGTTTGGTGCATGTGAAAGATCAATGTGACCTCGTCAATAGTCAGGTTTTTGGAACCAAAGAAAGGTACCTAACAGGCTTGTATGATT
>JANRAA010000087.1 GCA_030728235.1 Flavobacteriales bacterium | reverse complement strand
ATGAAATATTGAACGTGTGTTCCACCGCCATTTTCATTGGTAGTTACCAAGTATGAGTCGGGCCAGATAGAGTATTTCGGGTAATCAGGGAATTGAGGAGTGGTGAAGTTGTAAGCGTCATAGCTCCCCAGCGGGTCGGATGTTTCAGAGATTGCCACAAGAAGGTTTGCAGGAAAAGTAAACTCCGTTACCAGCCAGCGATTTACCGTTTCATCGTACAAGATGATTGGGTCGCCGGTGGAGTTGACACCCAATCCTTGCCAGAGAGACTGCATTGCAAATTCTTCGATGAGGACACCTTCTTTAGAGAAGACACCAACGTCGGTTACGTTTACTGCCTGAAGGAAGTGATTTTCACCTACTTCACCAGTTGGGTCGTGAGGAGAACCGAAATCACCGATACCATCGATGTTTACGATAGGTTCAATTACAACCGTTCCACCACCCATTTGGCGCAGCGGGTCAGGGCCGTTGAACTCTTTTTCAGGATGGATTGCGTTGGAGCCCTGACGTCCTTTAAAGTTTGAAGGTTTTTGCTTCATTTTCCGAGCTTCGTTCATTTTCGCATCGCGACGAGCAGGATCAATTGCGATGTTTCTCATCGGCTGCGTTTTACCAAGGTATATCGCTTGAGTTACCTCAACAGTGAACTCAGGGGTGCTCTTGATCGTAGCTTTTTCGGATTGAGCCAAAGTTGCAAAAGATGCGAACAGTAGCCCGATGACCAGGAATTGTTTCATTGTTTATGCTTGATTACAGGTTTCGATGTAGAATGACCGACATTGGTCCCATTCGAAGGGGCCGAGTCTTCGGAGGTTAATTCAATAATGATAGGATCGGAAGAAAGCTTGGTCTTCAAAGCCTCAACATCTGATGAGTTGAAGGAAGCACGGTAGCTATTCGTTGTCCGATTATTCCGACTCGCCTCCACAAATCCATCCGAGTGATAATTCTTTTCAAGGTAGCTGCCGTCGTAGCCATCTGCTAAGAGCAAAATAAAAGTAGCAGGCATTGGTGCGGCAGATTTGTGTGATTGACATGAAGAAAAAGCCACGCCAAAAGCTATCAAAAGGAATAATTTCATGACTAAATGGTTTCGAGGCTGTCAGCCGACTGCAATGTAGAAATATGGATTGAACATCTTCAAAAAGATTATTCTCAAATCATTTTTCGCTTGGATTGCTGAATGCGTTAAATTTTGGTCGAAATTCGGCTTGTAATCCGCACTGAGCAATGGCAGCGATTGAGGCCATTGAGAAGGAAAACAGAGTATTCATTTAAAATAGATTATCATGGCAAAAGGACAAGACAAACAGAAGAAGCTAGTCAAGAAAGAGCCAGCTAAATCAGACAAAGAAAAACGAGCTGAGAAGCGCGATAAAAAGCCTAAATACGATTGAGAACAGGAACACCTTCGGGTGTTCTTTTTTTGTCGGTATGTTTGAAGAGTTCATGTTTGGAAGCTGGTAGCACCGTGACGTATCTTTGCCGCATGAATGCTAAAGAAACCAAGATAGCACAGTTCGACCCAAATGGTGCAGGGCTGAAAGAGAGCAATGTATACGGATTGCCATTTTCTGTTGAAGAGTCAGACATCGTTCTCATTCCCGTGCCATGGGAAGTAACCGTTAGTTATGGAAGTGGCGCTGCGCAGGGGCCGGAGCACATTTTCGATGCGAGTTTCCAGGTTGATTTGCACCATGAAGATTTCCCAGAGTTGTGGAAACGTGGAATTGCCATGATTGATATCCCAACCGATTTAGCTGAGAAATCTGAAATGCTTCGCCAAAAAGCAGAAGTCATCATTTCGATGTTTGAAGATGGCGTTGACGTAGCGAATGACCCACAAGCCAAACTATTGCATGCCGAAATAAACAGCGCTTGTGAAGAGATGAATACATGGGTAGAAGACACCTGCACCTATTGGCTAGATCAAGGCAAGCAAGTAGGTTTGGTAGGTGGAGATCACAGCACTCCGCTTGGTTACCTCAGAGCACAAGGCAAGCGCCATGATGCATTCGGAATTTTGCATATCGATGCGCATATGGATTTGAGAATCGCTTACGAAGGCTTTACCTACAGTCACGCTTCGATCATGTACAACGCATTGTCTATTCCACAATTGAAATCGCTGGTGTCAGTTGGTATCAGAGATTTTTGTGAGCAAGAGGCCAACGTTGTTGCCAATAACAATGAGCGCATAACCATATACAGCAGCAACCAGTTGCGTCGCCGGTTATTTGAAGGTGAGAATTGGAAGCAGATCTGCTTAGAAATCGTAGAACGCTTGCCGAATAAAGTACATGTCAGCTTCGATATTGACGGACTTGATCCTACCCTTTGTCCGAACACTGGCACACCCGTACCTGGCGGATTATGGTTTGAAGAAGCGACATACTTGATTGCTCAAATCCGCAAATCAGGCAGAGAATTGATAGGGTTCGATCTTGTTGAAGTAGCACCCGGCGATGACGATTGGAATGGTAACGTTGGTGCGCGTATGTTGTTTAACCTGTGTGGTAATCTGTAAACTTTAAATTCGACATTAGTGGTGCTTGTTTGAATATGTCGGTTTTTTCATACCGAGTAATTCAACGTAAATTGGCCTCGATTAAACCTGTATTTTAATGAAAAGTTTTTTATTTCTTGCTCTGACGCTGATAACCACATCTATCTGTGCTCAAACACTGAACCCAGTGTCACTTGAACAACTGGTAAACACGGATGTAGCGTCGACACAGTATTGTCCGGTAATTGCTGCAGATGACCAAGGTAACTACATGGTGTTTTGGACAATGTCTAGTTATTCGGGTGCTATTAAAGCGCGCAGGTATGACAGTAATCATCAAGCTATTTCTGATGAGATTACTATCAATGCAGACAATTCAAAATTGATGGTAGCCCATTATTGGGAAGATGGAAAATTTGTGCTGAGCTATATTGAAAACACAAGCAGCAATTTGAAATTTGTCATTATAAACCCAGATAACTCTTTGGAAGCAGAGGTGACCGTGCTCAATAACATTGAGAATTTTGATGTCGATATCAATGGAGACACCCTTGCGTTTGTTTATAACGGCACAGCGAATAATTCGCAAATATACCTTCGTGGGTATAACCTCAACACCAATGCTTGGATCAATACACAGGTCTTGGTTACAGAATCTTCAGGGGTGAATTACAGTGAGCCAAACGTTGTTATTCATCCCAATGGCAGAATGACCGTAATTTACTACCAATACATCTTGGTTTCTGGATGCTGCGATTATTACCGCAACATCATGAGAAAGACGTTTTCATCGTCGTTTTTAGCTGAAATTCCAGAAGAGATTATTTGGTATGTTGATTCAGAATACAATGTAGGTTCTGATCTTGACGCAGAAGGGAATGCAGCAGGAGAGGTGATGATTGCCACTACACACGGAACAGTTTTTTCCAGTCGTCACCTGCGTATTTGGATTCTTTCAGCTTCAGGAAGTTTCATTGTAAACAACGACCAACTGGTTCAAGGCGGAAGTAATGATTGGTATGACAATATTGAATGTCACCTGTATGATAATGGTGATTTCCTTGTTGCTAAGTCTATACGCACTGGGGGATATACCAATCCAAATGGAAATGAAGCGTACATAATCTCAGGAAATAATTACAACCAAAGCAACACAGGCCTTTTGCAGCTGAATGCCACTAATTCTGGCGACCAAGAGTATGTGGCATTGGCAACCTTTCAGAGTGGTGGATTTGTGACGGCCTGGGCTGGGAATGGCTTTCAAGGAGATACACAAGGAATTTATTCTAGAGCCTACAATGCAGTAGCCTTCCCTGGAATTAATTCGGGTGTCGCTGCTTACCAAGTGAATGAAGCGGGATCAACGACAGCAATTCCGATCGTGCTCAATACCCAACCCACTGGCAACGTTACGGTAGAAATCACAAGCGCCAATACTGCCGAAGTTACTGTGTCGCCATCTACTCTCACCTTCACGAGCGCAAACTGGAATACGGTTCAATACGTCAATGCGCAAGGAATTGATGATGCTGCGGACGATGGAAACATATCTGTATCAATCACACTTTCTACAGCAACCTCTGCCGATGCTACCTATGCAGGACTTGCAGCAAATATTGTGAACGTTACGAATTTAGATAACGACGCAACCATTACCGCTCCTGGCGATCAGAGCATTTGTCAGAATACCGGATTGAGTGCAGTGAATGCCATCATCACAAACAATGGTGGTAGCATCAACACCGTTACTGCAACAAGCGGCAATACCTCTGTAATAGACAATTCAGATATCACAGTAGTTGATTTGGGCGGCGGACAATATTCTATTTCGATAGCCAACCTTGCCAACAACTCACTAGGTACGGCGACTATTACCATTCAGGCGCAAGACAACAGCTTCACATATACCGATCAATTCGATGTAGAGGTAACAGGAGTTAGTGTAGCGTTGAACACAGGAGATCTGAGTATTTGTTCAGGAGAAGAAGTTACACTTACCGCAACAGGAGCTTCCTCAGTGGTTTGGAATAACGGAGTTCAGAACAACATTGCCTTTACTCCAGATCAAACAGCTACCTATATGGTGACAGCTTCGAATGGTGGAGCGTGTTTTACTACCGCCTCAGTAACTGTAACAGTTAGTGAAACTGCTGCAGTGCCAAACATCACAGCATCGTCTGTTCAAGTATGTGCGGGAGAAGAAGTAACACTAACAGGAACTGGACCATCCAATGTTTCTTGGAACAACGACGTTGAAAATGGCGTTGCTTTTATTCCTACACAAACAGCTACCTATACAGCAGTGGGCAGCGATGGAAATGAATGTACTTCTTCGAATACAATAGAGATCGTAGTGAGCGCTGTGCCCAATGCTCCTCAAATTCTGGCTTCGTCAGAAGAAATATGTTCAGGAATAGGAGTCACTTTATTGGCTTTAGGGAATGAGACATTGACTTGGGATAACGGTATTGAGAATAACGTAGAGTTCTTCCCAACGATGACATTAACGTACACTGCTACAGCCACGAATACGAGTGGTTGCTCGGCAGATGCATCAGTTACTATCTCTGTCAATCAGTCTGCTGAAACGCCAAACATCACCGCGTCATCTGTTGAAGTATGTGCAGGCGAATCTGTAACCCTTACAGCTTTTGGTCCTTCTAACATTACTTGGAACAACGGTGTAGTGAATGGCACAGCTTTCATTCCAACAGAAACCATGACATACACAGTGATTGGCGACGAAGGAAATGATTGTACCTCTTCTAATTCAGTTGAGGTAGTAGTGAATGCTGTTCCGAATGCACCGCAAATCCTTGCTACTGCGCAAGAGATTTGCTCGGGTACAGGAGTTACATTGTTGGCTATAGGCAACATTGCTTTGACTTGGGACAATGGCGTAGAAAACAATGTCGAGTTTTTCCCTACTGAAACAACCACCTACACCGTTACTGGTAATGATGGCTCATCTTGTTCTTCAACTTCTTCAATAGAAATTGTAGTGAACCAATCACCGGCTATTCCAACCATTACTTTATTCAGTGGCTCGCTTGTTTCAAGTGCGATAAATGGCAATCAGTGGTACCTTGATGGTGCGCCAATTGAAGGTGCTACAGGTCAGACCTATACTTACACTGGGCCTGGCGACTACACTGTAGTTGTCACCTCAAACGGATGTTCTAGTACTTCTGCTATCACCGTAATTGCTATGGGCATAGAAGAACTATTGAATAACACAGAGGTGTATCCAAATCCAGCAGAAACTGTACTCAACATTAAAGGCCAAATACTTGGTGCACAATTCAACTTGTTTGACACCCGCGGACAGTTGGTCAGATCAACCGTGTTGAATGCAAATAGCACTTCAGTAGATATTGCTGATTTGGCAAATGGAGTTTATGTGGCAACCTTCACCTACCAAAACTTTGCACATCACATCAAGATTGTAAAGAAATGATGAGGAGTTAGGGGTTAGGGGTTAGGGGTTAGGTTTTAGGGGTTAGGTTTTAGGGCTTAGGTTTTAGGGTTTAGGTTGTCTTTTGATCCGAGATTTCTAATCAGAGTGCTAAGCATTTTGGAGATTTCCACAATTAGGTCATAAACTTCTTCTACTGAGCTTTTAGGAATTCGAATTTCGTTCTCCAAAGCCAATAATACTGCAGCGCATTCAAAAGCTGAACCACGAGCAATGATTAGAAAATTTCTCTTGTCTTTTGATGTATGTCTGCCTGTTCCCTCGGCAATGTTCAAAGAGATAGACAACGAAGCACGCAGTAATTGTGTTTTAGCAAATTTGAAATCCGATGATGTTTCGAATTCAATTTTTTGAAGTAAGCGAAATACCTCAAGCGATTTTTGGAAAACCGTAAGGCGTTCGAAGTCGAATTTTCCGCGCATGAAGAGGGATTAGGGATTAGGGATTAGGTTTTAGGGTTTAGTATTTAGGCTCATTAGTTAGCACCTCTTCTAACCACTAAACTCTAACCACTAAATTCTAACTACTAACTACTAAAACCTAATCACCCGGCCCAGTTCTCCCGATCCAAACTGCGATACTGAATAGCTTCAGCGAGGTGGTGCGTTTCGATTTCTTTTGAGGCTTCGAGATCAGCGATGGTGCGAGCCACTTTTAAAATACGGTCGTAAGCCCGCGCTGATAGGTTGAGGCGCTTCATGGCAGTTTTGAGCATTTCAACAGATGTCTCATTCAGTCCGGCAAAGATTCGCAATTCTGGTGAGCCCATTTGAGCATTGCAATGCATGTGGTCGTAGTGGACAAACCGTTCATATTGAATCAAACGCGCTTTGATGACACGCTCTCTGATGACGTTACTTTTTTCTCCGAGTGTTCCGCGCACCATCAGTTCATCGTGGTTTACTGGTGTTACTTCGATGTGAAGGTCGATACGGTCGAGGAGCGGACCAGAGACCTTGTTCAAGTAGCGCTGAACGTTTTGAGAACCGCATGAGCATTCTTTGGTAGGGTGGTTGTGGTAGCCGCACGGACAAGGATTCATGGCAGCAACGAGCATGAAGCTAGCGGGGTAGTCGACGCTGAAACGTGCCCGGGAGATGGTGACAACACGATCTT
>JANRAA010000086.1 GCA_030728235.1 Flavobacteriales bacterium | reverse complement strand
AAGTTTTGATGATTACGCCGAGGCTATTTGCACTACCCTGCTGAATATTGGATTCACAAAAGACGACCTTCCACTTCTAATTCTTGAATCAGGGCGGGCACTCATTGATGAAGCGGGTTATCTTGCTTCAAGTGTCATCGCAAACAAACGTTTATCTGATGGACGAAGAGCTTTAGTGATGGACGCAGGTGTGAATTTGCTCTTCACCTCCTTCTGGTATGACCATCGGATTTCTCCGGTAGAAAGTGCCGGCTCTCAAACCGAAACAGCTGTTGTTTATGGTCCTTTATGCATGAATATCGATGTGCTACGTGAAAGTGTAACTTTGCCCCTCCTTAAGAAAGGAGATCATGTGGTTATTCACACAGTTGGCGCTTATAACATGACTCAATGGATGCAATTTATAGCTATGCGTCCGAATGTGGTAATGATAGATGAAGCCGGAAAAACTCATGTGATTAGAAGAAAAGAAACAGTTGAAGACTTAAACGCGATGGAGGAAATGCCATCACATTTGAAGTCATTTAAACTTTAATCGATGATCGGAAAGATCGCTCAGCACGAGGGATGGAGTCGCAGAATTTCTGAGGGAATCCTGTTGAGTTATGCTCAACTTTTCTTCTCGCAGAGAAAGGCGCTTGCTATTATTCTATTGCTGGTCTCTTTTATCGATGGACTTGCGGGGCTGAGTGGACTTATTGCCATCATAGTTACTCTGGCTGCTGCGGAAGTCATGGGCTTGGATCGAGAAGGCATCCGAACTGGCATGTACAGCTTCAACAGCCTTTCGGTTGGTTTATGTTTAGGGACGTATTATCAATTTAATGCGGCATATCTGTCCATACTTATATGCAGTGCCCTTTTGTGCTTGCTGTTTACCGTCTGGTTGTTTGGCAGCCTTTCTGCGAAAGGTCTACCATTCCTAAGCTTTCCGTTCATTTTCAGCGTATGGTTAATCTTGTTAGCAGCAAGATCTTATGGCGATTTATTACTGAGTGAACGCGGCCTCTATACCTACAACGACCTGTATGCTTTTGGAGGACAAGGATTCGTAGATGCCATTATGAATTTCGAAACCATGAGCATCCCAGGCCATCTGGATGTCTATTTTAAGTCTGTTGGAGCCATTTTCTTTCAATATTCGCTGACCGTTGGTATTCTTGCTTCGTTTGCATTACTTATTTATTCTAGGATCGCGTTTAGCCTCAGTCTATTGGGGTTCTATACAGGGTATTTATTTTATTCTACGGTTGGAGGAAATATCACTGAGCTGACGTATAGCTACATCGGCTTCAACTTCATCCTTAGCGCTATTGCCATTGGTGGATTTTTCTTGATTCCATCCACGGGTTCC
>JANRAA010000085.1:1681-7163 GCA_030728235.1 Flavobacteriales bacterium | reverse complement strand
CAAATACATGGCTGTGGTGCGAAATGAAGCCGGGTCAGACTGGGGTCAAATCCGCGTTATGGATATCGCAACAGGCCAAGAGACAGGCGATGTGCTGAAATGGGTGAAGTTCTCAGGTGCGGCATGGCACAACAATGGGTTTTTCTATAGCCGATACCCTGCGCCAAAAGAAGGGACTGAGTTGAGCGCCGAGAATACTTTTCACCGCATTTACTACCACGAACTAGGAACAGATCAGAGTGCCGACAAATTGGTTTACTCTAACGACAATGCACCAAACATGTATCACTGGTGCGGCGTGTCTGAAGATGGCAAATACCTTTTCGTTTATGCCGCGACAGGTACCGATGGATATGAATGTTTCTACAAGGATTTATCTGTTGAGTCAAGTCAGTTTGTAACCTTGTTTTCTGGCTTTGAATACAAAAACACTGTTATCGATCACATCGACGGTAAGTTCTTGGTAATGACAGATATGGGTGCTCCAAAGTACCGCTTGGTGTCGATAGATCCGAAATCTCCTGCTCAAGAAAACTGGACCGAGATCATTCCAGAATCAGAACATTTGCTCGAAGGTGCTTCTACTGGTGGTGGCGCTTTGTTTGCCACATACCTTGAGAACGCCAACAGCAGAATTTACCGCATGAAGTATGATGGGTCTGATAGAAAAGCTATCGCTTTACCTGATCAAACAGGCTCTGCAGGTGGTTTCTCTGGTAAAATAGAAGATAAAACACTTTTCTATTCGTTCACGTCGTTTACATACCCAACTTCTGTTTACGAGTACGATGTAGAATCGGGCGAATCAACTCTTTTCTACGCTCCTAAACTGGCTTTCGATCCTTCTCTCTACGAGTCGAAAGAGGTGTTTTACAAGAGCAAAGACGGTACTGAAGTATCACTGTTCTTGGTGCATAAAAAAGGACTTGTAAAGGATGGGAAACGTCCGACACTTCTTTACGGCTACGGTGGTTTCAATGTATCGCTAACCCCAAGTTTCAGCACATCCAATGTGATATTGCTTGAGCAAGGTGGCGTATACGCGATGGCAAACCTTCGAGGTGGTGGCGAATACGGCGAAGAATGGCACAAGGGTGGTATGCTTTTAAATAAGCAGAATGTTTTCGATGACTTTATTTCTGCTGCCGATTACCTTGTAAGTGAAGGATATACGAGCAAAGATTTTCTTGCCATCGCTGGTGGTTCAAATGGTGGATTGTTGGTTGGAGCTTGCATGACTCAAGCCCCTGAGAAGTTCAAAGTGGCTTTTCCAGCAGTTGGTGTTATGGATATGCTCCGATACCACAAATTTACTGTTGGTTGGGGATGGATTCCTGAATATGGCTGCGCCGATAGCAGCAAAGTTGATTTCGATAATTTGAAAGGATATTCTCCTTACCACAATCTGAAAGATGGGACAAACTACCCAGCGACAATGATCACAACTGCCGATCACGATGACCGTGTTGTTCCTGCTCACAGCTTCAAATTTGCTGCTCGTTTACAAGCAGCGCATAAAGGAAGTAACCCTGTGTTAATTCGTATCGAAGAGAACGCCGGACATGGTGCTGGAAAGCCAACCGATAAGGTGCTTGATGAGCAAGCTGATAAGTGGGCGTTTATGTTCGCGAATATGGGCTTAACTTACAAGTGATTTTAGTAAGTGTCTGATATTTAGTTTTTTAAGATTTTTTGAATTATCCGTGAAATTGCAATTTTGCAAGTTCGCGGATAATTTTTTTTACCCTAAAAATTAGTCGATTTGCTCCCCTGTAACAACCAGCTCAAACGCCTCTTCACGGACATTCGTAAACACGAAAATCTTCCTAATAAACACACCCGATTGCTCTCCTGATTCATATTCTAAATCAACAGTGGTTCGCTCTCCAGGTAACAATTGCTGCTTTTTCAAAACAGGTATGGTACACGAACATGAACTGGGTATGGAGTCGATTGTTAGGGTGTCGGTACCCGTATTCTGAATTATTACCTGTGCTTTGAATTTCTCGTTCTTGGCTATCGGACCTAAATCAATAACCTGCTCGCTGAACTGTATCGCCGCAAATAAGCTGTCGGGCATTCCGCGCTGCACACTCTGTATCTCAATCTTGCGCTCCAATCGAGCTCCCAAACTGTATATGGATTCTTTCTCGTCGGTCAATTCATCACTCACGGTTTGATTGGCGGCGTATTCTCCAAAGGGAACGGCGACAAATCGTAAGGTGGCATGGTTGGCTGCACTGGCTTCGATGTAGGGTTTGAAAACTCCGCCTAACGCGTCCGACATGTAGTTTTGCAATGAGGCGATACGTCTGCGAGTGAGGTTAACGTTGTAATCTGATTTGGCTCGTGGCGATGCGAATCCTTTGATTGTGAGCTCAATGCTGTATCCTTTTTCAAGCTCTTTGAGCAGCAAATCGCAAAAGGTGCTTAAATCATTAAGTCCTTTGTCGAGCTTCAAGGTGTAGAAACTAGCAACATCAATCAGGGCGTCTTCTTTCTCTTCGCTACCCATGCCTTTGGTGTTCTCTCGCTCGTATTTTTCTTTCAATTTGTAATACGAATCATAACACGCTTGGTACGAAAGGGTAGTGGTGGTGTCGCGACTGTTGGGGTTGGGCTCGTCGTTGTGGAAATACAAGGTCACCGGTAGATAGTAGTTCAACTCTGCCAACGATTGGTACACTTTGGGCTCTTCACTTTCTTGTTTCAATGAATCCGCAAATTCTATGAGAAAGAGGTCGTTGCAACAAAAGGTTTCGCTCTCTTTGGGCTGGGTGCGGTTCGATGATAAATATCCTTGCGCTGTAGATTCGAAATAGCGGTAATACAAATCATTTACGCTGGAATTAATCGGTGCCTGCATGTTTTCAGCGATGTCGAAACTGCGCGGCCAACCCCGACTTCTGAAAATGTCATATCCACCAAAACCTGGGTGGCCGTCGGAACTGAAAAACAATTGGTTGTTGAGGTAATACGGACTAAGTTCATCACCTGTGGTGTTTACATTATCGCCGGCATTTACAGGTGGTTCCCATTGTCCATTGGTACTTCTGAAACTCCACCAAATGTCCATGCCGCCACGGGTGCCTTTGCGGTTCGATGAATAGAAAAGCACTTCCTTTCCGTCATAAACGCCTATCCATGGCATGGTCGATCGGATGCCTGTTTGGTTAATAACGGCAATCGATTCTGGATCGTGAATGCTGCCATCAGTAACCTGTGCCTCGAAAATTACACAGGTCGAATCTCGGCACTCGCTGTAATACGCGCGCTGACCATTAGGTGAGAAGACGAGATTTCCAAAATCGACTTGATTGGATAGTTTGAACTTATAAGCTTCATCAACGGTGTATGCGTTGCCAGATTTGGTGGCGCGCTTGATTCCTAAAAATGAACCCGATTGTCCGGTGTAAAAGAGTGTGCTGTCAATCAAATATGCACTAAATTCAGAAACGGGTGTGTTGATATTGCCTTCGAGCGCACTAACTCGCACTCCTCGAGTTTCTCTGCTGTTCAAGGCAAGTGTGCATCCGTCTGCTTCTTTGCTGGCGCGCTCAACAAGGCCGCTGCCTGATCGTTTGTTCTTCTTGGCGTACTTCTGAAAATTGCGCAGTGCTGCCTCGTATTTGCCTTGGTACTTTTGCATCAAAGCGAGGTAAAACTGTCCGTCAGGATTTATTTTCCCTTTGTCTTTCGCAAAACTCTTGTCATAAAGTCGCTCTGCTTCCCGGTAATCACGACTTTGTCTAAGGGCATCGGCATACTGAACGGTGATGTCAAAATCTGTGCTGTCGAGTACATAAACCTCCTTCAAACAGGCGGCAACGCGCACGGGATCCTCGTCGTCTCTCGCTTCCTCAGCCAACTTCAACCATTGATTCCGCGATTGCCCAATGGCTGAAACCGATACCATCATCAAAATAATGATTATCGCTTTCGCAGATGTTGTTTCTACTCGGTTCATGCTGTCCGAAGGTAGAAAGTCTTTCGCAATTGTCCGAACGGTTCAAGAAGTTTGCTTTTCCGCAACGGGAAAATGATGGCCCACAAGCACTATTCCTGTTTTGTCTTTCAGAAACTCCATCGGTAACCCTGGTGTCCTACCTTTTTTCCTGAGTTCAAACTGTCCGTCGCTATTCAGAGCAACTACATAGTGCTGTGCCGGTAAAATGCCTTTGCGCTTGAAGGTGATGACATCCCAAGCAAATATGGCGCGATTGTTCTTGTCTTTGATGCCGCAAAACAAATCAATGTCGTCGAATTGAATCTCTATACCGGTCCACCAAAAAAAGTCCCTACTGTAAAAGTGTGTTCCCTCTTCGGTGCGCCGATATCCTCTGATTCGATTTCCTGATCTCAAACGACACAGTTCTTGCATGCGTAGAAAACAGGTAAGTGCGAATAAGGTTCACGTGTACAATGTTAATTGCACTTTGAGTACGAATTTGAAGGGCGACCAATATTGCCGCCCCTCACATATGTTCTTATGCTTTCGCCAGTTGAATGTTGCCGACGATCTTTATGTCTTCACTCACCAACATGCCGCCTGCTTCTGTAATGGCGTTCCATGTCAATCCGAAATCTTTGCGGTTGATCTTGCCGTTTAACTCAAAGCCTGCTTTTGTATTGCCCCACGGGTCGTTGGCAATGCCGTTAAAATCAAGGTCGAAAATAACTTTGTTTGTGGTTCCACGAACAGTCAAATCTCCTGCTAGTTTGTCGCCTGTCACATGTCCTGAAAAATGCATGGTTGGGTAGGTCGCTGCTGCAAAGAAATCGTCTGATTTCAAGTGGTTGTCGCGATCGGCTTGGTTGGTGTCGATGCTGTTAATATCAACGGTTATTTCTACACTCGCACCTTCGAAATTGTCGTCACTTCCGTTTATCTCCCCAGAGAAGCTCTTAAAACTTCCTGTCACGGTAGAAATTACAAGGTGCTTTACCTTAAACTGCAATTCGCTGTGAGCAGCGTCCACTGCCCATTTGGTTGTTGTCGATGTTTCCATTGTCCTTACTGGTTGCTTTAAAAATTATAAAACTCCCATGCGCCCTTCTTGGTAATCGCGCATGGCTTGGTGAATTTCTTCGTTGGTGTTCATCACAAATGGACCGTAACTAGCCATGGGGGCGTTTGTGGGCTCTCCATGACAGAATAAAAGGGTGAGTTGCGATGCAGAGGTGATGTCTATGCATCCGCCGGTTGAGGCGAACTCTATGAGCTGATGCGTTGCCGCTGTCTGTCCGTTCACGTTTGCTTCTCCTGAAACGATATAAAACATTACGTTCCTTCCCTCAGGCACGATGAGCTGCAGTTGCTTGCCTCCTTGCATGTGTATGCTGCTGCTCACATGCCCGGTTAAACTTTCAATGGCGCCTTGGTGATCTCCCATCTGCCCTGAAACAAGGTTGATAACTCCTCCGTCAACCTGAATTTGAGTTATTTCATTGGCCTGAAGTCCTTGGTAGGCTGGGGGAGTCA
>JANRAA010000085.1:0-1671 GCA_030728235.1 Flavobacteriales bacterium | reverse complement strand
GCCTGCTGTCATCCATTGCACTCCTCCTTCAACGATGTTGCTAACATGACCTGTTGAGTCGCGGTGCTGCAATTCGCCTTTCAAAATGAAGGTGAGGGTCTCAAATCCTCTGTGTGGGTGGGGCCCAAAGGGCAATCCTTTGTTTTGCTTGCCGTAAACCGTTGGTCCGTGGTGGTTGATCAATAAAAAGGGGTCAATCTGTCGAATGCTGCGATTTGGCAAAGCTGTCCATGTTGGCAATTGGTCCATGTGTGCTTCCACGGGCTCGTGTATCGCTTGTATTTCCAGTTGTTTCATGAACTTTATTTGTATCCTGCCAGCGGCAGGGATGTTGAAGCAAATTTACTTTGATTGTGTGCCGTAAAGAATGAACCTAGTTTCAGATGTGTCCTAACATTTTATTTTCGAACTTAGTAGGGTGAGTATTGATGAAGTAAAACACCGGTTGCTACGATATGTATGCCTCTCAGATGAGGAGGCCAAAGCTTTTCTAGATGTCCTTGAACCTTTCGATCTATCGAAAAAGGATGTTCTTGTAGAGGTAAATGCGCATTGCCAATATTTTTATTGGGTGCAAGAAGGTTACCTGATGAACTTTCAAACCGACGACAAGGGGTTCGATCATGTCCTTCAATTTGCCATTGCGAACTGGTGGACAGCCGATTTGGGAAGTTACCTGCACGGCACGCTTGCGACCTACCGCATCGTTGCTCTTACTGACTGCAAGCTGCTGGGGATATCGAAAGACAATCTCGACAACTTGCTCGATACGTACCCTGCTTTTGAGCGGTATTTTAGAATCATCTTTCAAAATGCGCTGGTGAATCACCAAAAGCGAATCATACAAAATGTGGCTTTTCAAGCCGATGTGCGGTACGATGAGTTTAACAAGCAATTTCCGGGCATTGAGTTGATTGTGCCTCTCAAACACGTGGCTTCCTACTTGGGCATCACACCGCAGTTTCTGAGTAAACTGCGCAAGCGCTCGTTGTTCAATTCGAACCTGTCATGAAAAAGTTGGATGTGAGGGTAGAGTACCCGCTAAAGGTCAAAAAGTACACAAAAGCTCACCTCGATTACCTGATTCGCTCTCAAGCTGAAGAATCGGTGCACATGGAGTTTAAATCGGGCGCCGCTCTCGGTAGCGCCGATCAAATGAAAAAGGAAATTTCGAAGGATGTTTCTTCTTTTGCTAATTCCGATGGTGGAATCATTATTTACGGTCTGGCTGAACGCAATCACACTGCGGCAGGGTTCGCTTTTGTCGATGGCAATGAATACTCAAAAGAATGGCTCGAACAGGTGATTAATTCGAAAATCAAACGCCGTATTCCTGATCTTACAATCGATGTGATTCGGGTGCAAAATAAAATCAGTCAGAGTGTTTATGTGGTCCGCATTCCACGCAGCTATGAGGCTCCACACATGGCTTCTGATGGTCGGTTTTACAAGCGGTGGAATTTTGAATCGGCGCACATGGAGGAGTTTGAGGTGAGGGATTTGTTTCATCGTACAACTGATACGATGATAAAACTGCGGCCTGTTGAATTCAATGGTGAGGTGAAAAGCAATAAAAGCGGAAAAATTGATGTCTTTCGCCTGCACGTGGTAATCGACGTCCAAAACGAAAGCCGCAGCATCGAACACACATACAAAACGATCCTCCGGATG
>JANRAA010000084.1:6687-7164 GCA_030728235.1 Flavobacteriales bacterium | reverse complement strand
AACCCATCGTTTTCGAATTCTTCATCGCGTTTGCGCCATTCTTTTTCACCATCTGAAGAAAGAAAATCGGTCCATCTCGACATCATATTGCCCCACAGGTGTTTCACAATAATGCCAATGCTGTTGTTATCATCATCTGGCTGCCAAACGAGTTGTTCATCGTTCAAGCGTTCAATTGTTTGGGTGCCGAGATGTCGATAGTAAGCGAATTGCTTCTTTACGCTGTCGAGGAAATCCATGGGTGGGAATTAATGCAGATCGAAGGTAAGGATTTCAATGGTCGTATGCTTTTTTATTCTGCTCGCGATATATATTTGCTCGATTTTTTGCGTTACCTAGATTACCGATTTGACCAATCTGCATTTATGAAGGTTCTATTCTCTTTTCTCGTCTTGACTTGCACAGCAATCACGGCTTTTACACAAACAATGCGCACCATAAGTGGCGATATTCAAGATGCAGAAACAGGGGAAAAAC
>JANRAA010000084.1:5577-6677 GCA_030728235.1 Flavobacteriales bacterium | reverse complement strand
ATCGAAGGTAGGGATTTCAAGGTTTGTATGCTTTTTTATTGTGTTCACTGTATATATTTACTGCGATTTTTGCGTTAGCGAGATTACCAAATGACCAATCTGCATTTATGAAGGTACTACTTTCTTTTCTCGTCTTGATTTGCACGGCAAGCACGGCTTTTTCTCAAACAATTCGCACTATAAGTGGCGATATTCAAGATGTAGAAACTGGTGAAAAACTCATAGGAGCAACCGTTTATGAAACGCGAATGCAAAAAGGTACAGGTACCAACGTATATGGCTTTTTCAGTTTGTCGCTTGCAGCGGATACTGTTGAACTGTCGTTTAGTTATGTCGGCTACCAGCCTCAAAAGTTCAGATTGGTATTGACCGAAGATACCCGATTGGATGTGTCACTGAGTCCAATTACAATGATTAGCGAGGCTGTTATCGAATCGCAGTCGGACTCAAAAGTTGAAGAAAGTCAAATGAGTGCGATCACCTTAGACATGTCGAAGGTGGCATCGTTGCCCGTTCTACTCGGTGAACGCGATGTGTTGAAAACTCTGCAACTGTTGCCAGGCGTGCAATCAGGCACTGAAGGCGCAAGTGGTATATATGTCCGCGGTGGTGGCCCCGACCAAAACCTCATCCTTTTAGATGGGGTGCCAGTGTACAACGCTTCGCACCTCTTTGGATTTTTCTCAGTTTTTAATTCCGATGCGATACGCAATGTGGAGCTCATAAAAGGTGGATTTCCAGCGCGATATGGCGGTAGAACGAGCTCTGTTATCGACATCCGGATGAAAGAAGGGAATTCGAAAGAGTTCAAAGGAGAAGGTGCGATAGGGTTGATATCGAGTAAATTAACCCTTGAAGGACCGATATGGAAAGATCGGACCTCGTTTTTGGTATCAGGCAGACGCACCTATATTGATTTTCTTACGCGACCGATCATTGCAGCGAATACAGATGATGCCCGTGGAGGGTATTATTTTTACGATTTAAATGGGAAGGTGAACCACAAAATCAACGACAACAACCGCTTGTTTTTGAGCATGTACCACGGTAAAGACAGAGCTTATATAAGCTACAAAGAGCGGTTTTCAGGCGTAACTGAA
>JANRAA010000084.1:0-5567 GCA_030728235.1 Flavobacteriales bacterium | reverse complement strand
TTACATGGGGAAATAGCATCATAGCCTTGCGGTGGAACAATATTTTATCGCCAAAATTATTCGCCAACTACACAGCGACTTATTCGAAATACAAATTTTCGACAGGGTTCAAGTTTAAAAGCGACGATCCAAATAGCAGCGAGTTCGATGAGTCTGAATTTGTTTATTTCTCTGGGATCAATGACTATGGTGTGAAAGCCGATTTTGATTTCTTTCCAAAACCGGATCACTACATCCGGTTTGGGGGAGGGTATACCTACCACGTTTTTTCACCCGGTGTAAACGAGACTTCTATTTCTGACCAAGTGTCGAATGTATCTCTGCGCTATGGTTCTGATGATGTATACGCAAATGAGCTATTCACTTACATTGAAGACGATTGGCGAGTGAGTGATAAATTCAAAATGAACGTAGGCCTTCACCACGCTGCTTTTTTTGTACAAGGACGCACCTACCAGGGGTTACAGCCCCGATTTTCAGGTAGATACCTCATCAATAGCAAGTTGTCTGTGAAAGCCTCATATGCCAAGATGTATCAGTTTTTGCACTTATTGACCAATGTCGGCATTGGACTGCCAACAGACCTTTGGCTGCCAGCTACCGATGCTGTGAAGCCTCAAACAAGCGACCAGGTGGCGTTGGGGTTGAGCCACGATATCGGCAGTGATTATGCCCTGAGTGGGGAGGTGTATTATAAGTGGATGAAAAACCTCATAGAATACAAAGACGGGGCTACTTTTCAAGGTTCGGGATCGAATTGGGAGAGCCTCGTTGAAAGTGGCGACGGCACCGCGTATGGTTTGGAGTTGCTTTTCGAGAAAAAGCGAGGAGCCTTAACGGGGTGGATAGGTTACACGCTGAGCTGGAGCTGGAGAGACTTTGAAAATCTGAATTTCGGAGAGCCATTTTATTATCGTTATGACAGGCGACATGACATAGGAGCTGCGGCTACCTATACCATTAGCGATCGATTAGACATCGGAGTCGTATGGGTTTACGGCACAGGTAACGCCATCAGCTTGCCGACCACACGTTTTAACAACTACACCAATTTACCGAGCATTGATCCGACTGGAAATAGCGGAAGCAGTTTCTTTAATGCAGATTATTTCGAAAATCGAAACGACTATCGGATGCCCGCCTATCACCGATTGGATTTCGTTTTCAACATCCACAAAGATACCAAGTATGGTGAGCGGACATGGAGTTTGGGACTTTACAACGCTTACAACCGACAGAATCCATTTTTCTTGTACTTCTCTAGCGATGATTTCGGAAAACGTGGCTTGTATCAAATAAGTCTGTTTCCTGTTTTGCCTGCCATTACGTATAGCTTTAAATTTTGATCATGAGATATTTAACATACATCCTATTGGTGCTTTCCTTTGTTTCCTGTGAGAAAGAAATTCCTTTTGATGGAGATCTGAGCGCACAGAAAGTCGTTTTAAATTGTTACATCGGAGCAGGAGAACCAGTTGTTTACGCGCAAGTGAGTCGCACAGAAACAGTGCTTTCAGACGAACCTTTTACCTTCGTTTCGAACGCAGTTGTGCAGCTCTTTGACGGTAGTGTTTTGATTGGGGCTTTTACTTCGCTCGGCGAGGGCAGGTATTCACTCGACTACATTCCTGAGGCAGGTAAAACGTACGGCATCAGATGCGTAGACCCTTTACTTGGAGAGGTGCGTTCTTCCACAATAGTACCAAACCCTGTTGCCTTTGAGGTTGTGAATGCAGAACCTGTTGATGAATTCGGAAGCGCTATTGATGTCGATATCCAATTTGAAGATGGAACTTCAGATGAGAATTATTATCATCTATTGTTTTTTACAAACTTTGATGGACAATCGAGTTTATTACCCTTTCAAACCCAAGAAGAATTTTTAAGAAACACACAGGAGCTTTCTGAAAACACGTTTTATTATTTTGATAATTGTTTATTTAATGACAACAGTTTTACTAATCAATTGGTAAATCTCAATCTCAATTTATTGTCATCACTTAACACCGAAAACTACGTTCAATTGGTTCATGTTTCGAGCGATTATTTCAACTATCAAAAATCGATACGTTTGGCCGCAGACGCTTCTGGCAATCCGTTTTCTCAACCGGTGCAGATTTACAGCAACATTGAAGGCGGCCTCGGAATTTTTGCAGGGTACGCTGCAGAAGAGCAATTGATTGAGTAAGGTTAAACCTTCTTGTAGTTTTTGTAGTTGAAATCCAGACCAAACCATTTGTATGAAAGGCGCTTTACTTTGTCTTTGAAGGTATCGCGATTGAACGATATATCGACATCAAACTGCCAGTTTACACGCTTCAGGCGATTTTGCATCACCGCAGGGTGGGTACCTTTAAACTTTTCTAAGCTGCGCAGGTTTGCAGCATAATCAAACGCTTCGGCCTTCACCACATTTTCTTCCACCCATTGGTCGTCGTGCCACATTTTATGGAAGTTTTCTTGCTTTCGCTGCATCGCTCGCGGGTCTTTAACCCAGCCATAGTGATACACATACGCGTCGATTTCTTTGACACGAAGTTTTTCATTGTCGCCCTTCCTAAACCCTTGCGCGTCGCGGAAAGAGAAGATTGATTTGTTGTTTTTAACGACACGAATTTCGTTGCGATACCAGTTTGATGACGATCCGACGTAGTCGTAAGAACCATAAAAATGAGCGTATTTGAACAGCAAGCCATCAACCGCGTCGTTTTTCAAATGTTGCTGCATTTTCGATTTGATTTCAGGCAGGTATTGCTCGTGAATAACCTCATCGCCTTGAATATATATGGCCCAATCAACATTGGTAGGAATGGCCTGAAAAGCTTTATCTGTCTCCACTGCCAATACGCGACCACCTTCTCGCAGCGATTCATCCCAAACAGTGTCTACAATGATGATTTTCTCGGGGTTGATGCTTTCAATCAATTCGCGCGTGCCATCATCCGACTTGCCCACAGCTACAACTACTTTGTCGCAAAGAGGCAGAATCGACTGAATTGCTTCTACAACAGGGTAGTCGTAGAGAATGGCATTTTTAATAAACGTGAATCCGTACACCAACATGTTGGCGAAGATATGAAATCGCAGTGTTTACTCTTTCTGAAGTTCTATCTTCCTCTTGCGCACGGCAAGGATAAAAAAAGTGACCGCTACTTTTGTAACGGCCACTTCATTTTAAGAGCTCCTGTATTTTATTCGCAGATGGTTCCGAAAACTGCGATCAAGCGCAAGAAGTCGTTCACATCTACAACACCATCGTGGTTGATGTCTTCATCACACACAGGACCATCCTGAGCATCACAAATTCCATCACCATCGGTGTCTATGATTACAAGTGTTTGTCCACTGCACTCCGAGCAATTTGCTACAGGCTCAAGACAAGTTCCATCGTCATCAGTAGCCAAAGAGTTGTAGTTACATGCCGTGTTTGATGTGCAACCAGCAACTTCGTCGGCATCACAAATCGTATCACCATCGGTGTCGATGATATCTAACCCATCGTTAGATGCATTGCACTGAGAACAGTTGGCCACAGGAACGATACATGAACCGTCATCAGCGGTTGCAGCAGCATCGTAGTTGCAAGCGTTTACATCGGTACAACCGGCAAGACAAGATGCTTGGTATGCCGCAACTGGCATTGGTGTCGTTCCGTTTGAGTTCAAAGGCAAAGCATCATCAAGTGCGTTGATACCGCTGAACGTCCAGTTTTCAAGTACGAAAGTCGCTCCATCAGGAGCTGTTCCGCAGTTGCGTACACCAAAACCATCAAGGTATTCCCACGGTGTGCCGGTACCGTCGACGTTTACGTCACCAACAACGTCGATTACAAAGCCATTTTCAAATAGTTCGATGGCATCATCACCGTTTATAGACATCACACTACCAGCATTGTAGTTGGTGTTTGTGCTTTCGAACAAGGTTTGTGCGCCCGAATCGTCTGAAGTAACGAAGAAGAATGTGCCAGCTGTTACCGCAACCGCAGGGAATGAGTATTCAAGTCCACCCGAGCCGGTTCCGTTTGAAGCGCTACCAACGCCGAAGATGCTCAAATCAGGAATGTCTTGATTTGCATAAACTTCAATTCCTTTTGGAAGACCGCTAGCAAGAGGGCCGTCGAAAATCGCGGTTATTACCAATGCATTTGTTTGTATAAACGTTTCACCAGCACATGAACAATCGGATTGAATCACGTCGTTGATTGTTAATGGGTTGCCATCATCACAAGGAGATCCAAAGTTGGCAAGCAGCGCGGGACAGTCGTATATAGTAATGTTAGATGGGCAATCACCGGCAAGAGCAGCTTGTGAGATTGTCCATGAGCTGTAACCATCGGCCCCATCATCTGCGTAGCGGAAACCGAAGTATATTCCAGGCTCACCAATAATTTCAGATAGATCGAGGTTTGTCTGACCTGAAGCAGTAAAAACAGCAAGAGGGTACCAAACAGAGTTAGCAGGTATTCCATCAAAATCTGTAGCGTAAAGCAACTCAAGATCGGTAACTCCGAAAGATTCTGAAAGTGATATTAGCATTGAAGAAGAAGTAGCAGCGGAGAAATCAAATCCGTTGCTTATCAACCAAGTTTCAACTGGCTGAGCGCAGGCACTGCCGCAAAATCCATTGGCGGTGTAAGAGCCAGCATTCTCAACAAATGATCCACCTGTGGTGCCTGACGACAATGTAACATCTATGGCACTCCAAACGATTGGGTCACACAATGTTATTGCAGAACCAGCGCATGAGCAATCGCTGCCAACTAGATCGTTTTCAGTAAAAATGTTCCCATCATCACAGGCATCTCCGATAAGGATACATGAACCATCGTCGTCGGTTGCGGCAACGTTGTAGTTGCAGGCAAGGGTATTCGTGCATCCAAAAATAACAGATGGACAAGTTTCGAGATATGCACCAACAGGCATTGGAGAAGATGCATCGGCATTCACAGTTGTTACACCGTCGAATATGTTGATACCGCTGAATGACCAATCGGCAGCGTTGAAAGTTGCCCCAGAAGCAGCTACTGCACAGTTACGAACGGCCCATCCATCGAGATAATCCCAAGCTGTCCCTGTTCCAGAAGCATTGATGTCTCCAAAAGTATCTATCACTTGACCAAATTCATATAATTCTATAGCATCATCTCCGTTGATTGCCATCACAGAGCCTGCATTGATATTTAATGCTGAGCTTTCGAAGAATAGCGGAGCTCCTGTTTCATCCGTTGAAACGAAAAAGAACGTTCCTGCAGCTACTGAAATTGAGGCGAATATGAATTCCATTCCATCAGTTCCACCACCGTTGTTGGCTGACCCTATTCCGAAAGAGCTTAAATCGGCAATTGCGTCCAAAGCATACAACTCAACTCCTTTTGGAATTCCACCAGTGAGCGGACCGTCAAACACAGCAGTGATGATCAAAGAAGAAGAAGGAGTTTGGAGTTCTCCCGCGCATGAACAATCGGCCTGAATGATATCGTTCAGGGTAAAAGCATTGGTATCATCACAAGCATCTCCGATTAATATGCAAGTTCCATTGTCAATGGTTGCAGCTGCATCGTAGTTGCA
>JANRAA010000083.1 GCA_030728235.1 Flavobacteriales bacterium | reverse complement strand
ACTCTCCTTCATCAAAATACAACCAACGGCAAATTCCGTTTGATGAAAACTACTATCAATTGTGGCGTTTTGACTAAATATTTCCAAGGAGAGTGTTAAAAGCAAGACAATGAAAGAAAGTCTCATTTCATTTTAGTTTTCTAATGTACAAGTATACATAGAAAAACCCGAAAGGAATCCGCATTTATTGTTTCTTAAACGTAAGAATTTATAAACCAAAAAACCGCTCTACCCCCACTCTATCAACCCTTTCCAAAACAACAACCTCCCCTCTAGAGGCTGGAATACACAGCGCAACAATCGCAGGATGATTCTCAGGAATAAAAGCTATGTCGTGGGTACTCATTATAACGGTCTTACCATCCGACACCAATTGCAGCATGCTGGTCCACCATGTTTTTCGCGTTGGATGATCCAAAAACGCTGTCGGCTCATCCATTAATAAAACAGGTGTTTGCTGCGCAATGGCGCGAGCGAGCATTACCTTCTGTGCCTCTCCATCGCTGATCTCACTGATCCGTTTTTTGGCGAGTTTCAAAAGATCATGGGCTGAGAGCAATGCATCAACATCTATGCTTTTACCTGCAGACCATGCGCCAAGCGAAACAACCTCTTCAACCAACAAACCAGAAAAAGAAGTCTGTTTACTGCCCACATAGGCCATGATTTTTGCACGCTGCTTTTCAGTCATGGTGTGAATCGATTTCTGGTCGTACTTCAACATCCCCGCTGCTGGCGGGAGTATGCCGGAAAGGGTGCGTAGTAGCGTGCTTTTTCCACTGCCATTGGTCCCTAGCAATAGCACCAATCTGCCTGTTCTAATTTCGATCGAGAGTGGATTGTGTAAACCTCCTGAATATCCAAATTGTAGATTTTCAATTTTTAGCATCAGAACACCCTCCTCCCTTTTAAAATGACGAAGATCACGACCGGTGCACCAACCAGAGATGTTATCGCGTTGAGTGGAAAACCTGAATCAGCGCCTGGAGCCCTGCTAACAAGATCGCAAGCAAGGCCAATTGCCATGCCTGATAACACAACAGCAGGAATCAATGTTGCATGATTTCCACGTTGCCAAATTCCTCTCGCGAGATGCGGCACTGCTAGTCCGAGAAATGCGACTGGCCCGCAATAAGCTGTGATTGCGCCGGCCACAAGGCCCGTGATGAGCAAGACTTGCCAGGTGAAACGTCTGCGTGAAACGCCCATCGTGGCTGCTACGTCGTTGCCTAATGTCCATACATCGAGCTGACGATGCAACGCAAATGCTACCAAAGCAGCAAGACCGGTCATTGTTAGCAGCAGCGTTGCCTCTCCATTGTTGAGATCCGCGAAGCTGCCCATGCCCCAAAAGACAAAACTTCTGAGCGCTTCTTTGCTCGCCCCTTGCTGTAGTATGGTGACGACCGATGATGTGAGATAACCAATCATCAATCCGAAAATCAAAAGTGAAACTTGGCTTTTCAAACGGTCGGCAACCAACATAATCATCAACAACACCAAAAGTGAACCTAATGCAGCGGCGGGAAGCACCGCACCTGTTGCGCCTGCAAGCAGCACAGCAGCAACACCCAACGAAGCTCCAGAAGTAACACCTAGCACCGATGGTCCGGCAAGTGGATTGTGAAAATAGGTCTGCATCAACAAACCACACAATGCCAATCCGCCGCCCCCTGCCATTGCCGTTATGGAGCGCGGCAAACGAGATTTCACGACAATCAAATGGTGAAGCGACTGTTCGTCGTTCGATAAAGCAGACAGAACCTCCGAGAAAGTCAGGGAAACAGAACCCAACAAAAGTTCAACCGCGAAAAGGGCGGGAATCAATGCAATAGCGACGATCCAAACAATGCGGTTCACTCCTTTATTAATTCAAAATACACTGGCTTGTGGTCAGGTAAGATATTCGGGTGCAATATCGCAATCAGGTCCGCAAGTATTACATGGGGCTCTATCAATCCATCGCCGAAATAATCTTTCTCTGCCGAATTGCAATAGAACACATGGTGGTTCTTAAATGCTTTTAATGCCGCATACCGTTCATCGTCGGCAGCTAGTTTTTCCAATGTCAATGCACCCTCATCATATACAACCTTACCCCAATAATCAACCTCCAAGGCCTTCTCGAGGAGAATCTCGAAATCCATGCTGATGTTTCCTTTTGCGTGGCGGCCTGAAAATATATACGAACCACTGGCATCGCGAATGAATTGCGAAATAAAGCTGTTTCCAGGTGGCGCATACCAAACACCGTTATCATTGCTTCCGGTAAAAACACTCGGTATACTGCTCGAAAGGTGAGCCTGCAACTTCAAAGCGTTGTAGGCTCTGTCAATTTCTAAAAAGGCGCTATCTGCAGCAGATTCTGCCCCACATAAAAAACCCAAAGCACGAATCCATTCGGCTCTTCCGAGCGGGTGTTCTTCCAGATACTCTGAAATCGGCAAAACGAGTAATCCTGCACTTTTTAAATCTTCGAATGACTGATCACCATAAGGATACGTAAGCACCACATTTGCACCACTGGCCAAGGTGCGCTCGAAATCGAGGTCGCGCTCACCCGAAAGTGAAACGATATTGCCGTTTTCGATTTCACCTTGCACTTCAGGATTCATAACATAGGCAGCATAGGCCGTTCCGCGAACTGCATTCAAACAAGCGATGCGATTGAAGTAGGAAAGATGCGTTGTGCTTAACGTCGCAAATGCAGGCTGAGGAGGCAATAGCATACAATTCTCGCGTTCTTCTTTGCATACAGTGCATAATACAGACAATGAATCCGCTTGTAAATCGAGCAATCGCAGACATTCAACACCATCCAATGTTATCCAATCGAAACCTTGCGCGTACTGTGGTTTTCTCGACACTATTTCGGTCGCACTATCCGCTGTATTATCGTTGGAAGTGTTGCACGACATTGCGACGATGACTGAGAAAAGACATAAAAGGAAAACCTTCATACCGCGAAGGTAATGAGTATTCACCGCTTAAGCATCGATACGCTAATCATCATTTCTTACCTTTGAGCACCAACTCAAGCATCTCATGAGCGAAAAATACAGCAAGCAAGATATCGATTTCAATAAGAATGAAGACCACATGAAACTGTTGCTCACCGACTTATCACGTCGGTTTGCTAAAGTTGCTGAGGGCGGTGGTCAGAAAAAGATCGACAAAGAGCACGAGAAAGGAAAATTGACCGCACGAGAGCGTATTGCTGCATTGCTCGACCCAGAAACTCCAAACCTCGAAATAGGAGCTTTCGTTGGCGATGGCATGTACGCCGAGCACGGCGGATGTCCATCAGGCGGCGTTGTCGTTGTCATCGGCTATGTTTCAAAAAGACAGTGCATTGTGGTTGCCAACGATGCCACAGTAAAAGCTGGAGCTTGGTTTCCGATTACAGCTAAGAAAAACTTGCGCGCTCAGGAAATCGCCATGGAAAACCGTTTGCCGATCATTTATTTGGTAGACAGTGCAGGTGTGTTTTTACCATTGCAAGACGAGATTTTTCCAGACAAAGAGCACTTCGGACGGATCTTCAGAAACAATGCTATCATGTCATCGCGCGGTATTCCGCAGATTGCTGCCATCATGGGAAGCTGCGTAGCAGGAGGAGCTTATTTGCCGATTATGAGCGACGAAGCGCTGATAGTAGATAAAACAGGTACTATCTTTTTAGCTGGTTCCTACCTCGTGAAAGCCGCGATTGGTGAAGACATCGACAACGAAACTTTAGGTGGAGCAACAACACATTGCGAAGTGTCTGGAGTTACCGATTACAAAGCCAAAGACGACCGCCATGCCCTGCAGATTATTAGAGACTTGGTAGATAAAATCGGTGAGACAAATCAAAAAGCCGGTTTCAATAGGGCACCATCCCTGCCGCCGGCAGGAGAAGCTAAAGAATTGTACGGATTGATGCCCGATGACCGCGGAAAACCATACGAAACCAGAGATATCATCAAGCGCTTGGTTGATGGTGGTGAATTCACCGAATACAAAGAATTGATAGGTAAAACAATTGTTTGTGGATATGCCCGAATCGATGGTTGGAGCGTTGGAATTGTCGCCAATCAACGCCAACTCGTAAAATCGAAGAAAGACGGCATGCAGTTCGGCGGTGTGATTTACAGCGATAGTGCCGACAAAGCAGCACGTTTTATCATGAACTGCAATCAAAAGAACATACCTCTTGTCTTTTTGCAAGACGTAACGGGTTTCATGGTCGGCAGCAGATCAGAACAAGGTGGAATCATAAAAGACGGTGCGAAAATGGTAAATGCCATGAGCAATTCTGTCGTCCCTAAGTTTACCATCATAACCGGCAACTCTTACGGAGCAGGAAACTACGCTATGTGCGGAAAAGCATACGACCCAAGGTTGATAGCAGCCTGGCCAAGTGCTGAAATCGCCGTTATGGGAGGTGCGCAAGCAGCGAAAGTGTTGTTGCAGATTGAAGTAGCATCGCTTAAAGCAAAAGGCGAAGAGATCACCAAAGAGAAAGAAGACGAGTTGTACAATCGCATCAAATCTCGCTACGATCAGCAAGTTTCGCCCTATTATGCAGCATCCCGACTGTGGGTAGATGCCATTATTGACCCAGTAGACACCCGAAAATGGATATCAATGGGCATTGAAGCGGCGAACAATGCTCCTGCTGAACGCGGTTATAATGTAGGTGTATTGCAGACTTGATAACGGACTTAGAATCACAGTGCTGATTTTTGAAATAAACCAGCAATCAATTCTCATTGATCTACTCTACTTCTATCCCAAACTCTGCCAACAATCCCTCCAACCCTTCTCTATCGAAAATCGCTTTTTTAATGCGGTTATTTACTGGGGAGACAATATAACCTTGTGCCCCGCGGAAATCACATTTTATTAATGATGTATTGTCAAAGGTCGACCCCGTAAGCTGAGAGTCTCTGAAACTGCTGCCAGCTAAATCTGAATCTGAGAAATCTACTTCCCGCATGCTGCAATCAACGAAGCTGGTTTTGTGGATTTGTAGCCCTTGAAACATGGAATAATCGAGCGCGCTCTTCGCAAAACTGAACGACAAAAGGATGTTGTTGAGGGTTTCGAAATGGACACCTAACATTCGGCAGCCGACAAACGAAACACCTTGCAAAACAGCTCCGGTAAGTAAGACATTACTCAACTCACAATCGTGGAATTCGCAGTCTACAAACTTATGCTGACGCAAGTTAGCACCTGTAAATGTGCAAGAGTGAAAGGTGCAAGACTCGAAACTATTATCGGGCATTCCATCCTTAAAATCTTCTTTTTCAAAACGTTTCGCTTCTGTCATAACCCGTTATTCAAGTAAATCTTTTTCTTCTAAATCTTTCAAGATATAATGCAATGCGCCTTTGGTTGCCATGCTAGAAAGTGAACTTGGTGCGCGTTTCAAAAGTACTTGAATGAACCATTTCTTTAAGGATGAAAATGGACGCCTTAACAATGGTACTTTGTAACTTTCGGCAATTGCACCATCCGCCACAGGTGTAATTGTTTGGTTGTTCTGCCTGCTCGGCTGGTTTAACTTCTGCTCCGTCAATTGAACGAGCAACTCCACCCTTTTCTCCATCTGCTTGCGATACCCCATTAATTCGGCGGCTTTGAACTTCGGTCGCGCTGGAATGGTGTATCGATAAGGGTCATTATCCGTCCCTCGCTTCTCTTCTAGCAAGATGTTCAGATCAGGTATGATGGGCAAAAAAAGTGGTTCATCGTCTTTCTGAATACCAAATTTCGCAATCATTTCGTCTGTCCATCCCTCATGAATCGGATGCCTTTGTCCTTCATTGACAGGCAACGAGAAAAAATGACGAATGAAATTTCGCGCGTTGTCGCGCCCTAAAAAATAGTCGTGCTGCCTAAACCGAATATCCAAAAATCCGCCAAAGGCGTTGAAGCTTTCACACGCCAACGGCCATTTTATACTTCTCACTTTCTTGGGATTCTCGGGGTCAATGCGCTGCCATTTCTTAGGGAAAATCACCCCTTTGATAAAATCATCATCGCTCTCGAGCACCATCTCATGACGCTTAACACGACTCTGATTCTTGAGCGTCGCTATGATCTTGCCTGCGGCATCAAATATATCTTCTGGGTGATGGTATGGCTCTTCTTGCTCCGCTTTTTCTTTGTCCATGCGGTCTGGAAATGGATCAACCATCACTACTCCATACATCTTTCTATCCCCATCCCCAAGATGACCGAACTTGTTCATCAATGATTTCAACACTTCTCCGAATGGTTCGTTGTTGATGGTACCACCATCGATGGCGACAAAATCAAAGTCGGCCTTCAGTTTATTCCAATCGATGAAATCTGGCCATTCTTCAAGCGGCATTTCATATTTGATGTAATCATCTGGAAACTTGTCTTTCAAAAAATCTCTGAACTCCCGAGCCGATTCAGGCAGGCCTTTTATCAACTCCATGAATTTCGCAGATGTCCGCGGGTTGAGTGAATCAAGTGGAATGATGCGAATGAGTTTTTGGCGGACACGTTCAGCTTCATCTTCAAACTTATCCGTTCCAAATCGATTGAAAATAATTCGCTCTGCGACGGTTTTTAGATACTCGTTTGGAAAATCTGAGGTCTCAAATTTCCTAAATTTCAAACCAATCGGAAAAGCACCAGTAGCAATCGTGCTCTTCAACATGAGCGTTCGTGCTTCTTGATCAAAAGGATTTAACCACAGGTAACCACTCTTCTGCTGTTCCGAAAACTTGAAGTGTGCCAGTGTATAGTGCTCCCAAGTGATGTGGGCAGGAGAGTCTTTCCTGCGTTTTGTCCGCTCGCGAATGGGTGTCCGGAAATCAACCTCCAAGGGCATTCCGCGCAGCATCGCTACCGAAAGCATCATTTCCAACTCCTTCGAAATGTAAGCTGGCAGCCCTTCGATATTGAGCGCTCCTTCAACTTCAAATGCCCGTCGTGCGATGTTATCAATGACTTTTGAATTCAACAATGATTGAATTTTCCCACTGTTCAAATCGTCGGTTTCTAGCATCTTTCCAAAGGTCTTCTGCCCTTTCCCATCGAGCGGATCATCAAGAAGAACCCAACTATCGTAAAAAATATTCCCTTTTCTCTCAAGAATGGTTCCCGGTTCCGACACAGGTCTGCGCTTACTCAATGCATGAATCACCGCCATTGATGCTGTCATGCCTCCTGCCGAAGCGCCACCAATGGCATCAATGACGACGTT
>JANRAA010000082.1:1476-7257 GCA_030728235.1 Flavobacteriales bacterium | reverse complement strand
GAAGCATTGGTTCGACAAAGCAAACGTTTCAGCTGCAAGCAACGCACCTCCCAACGCCACCCAAATATTGCTGTAGATCAGTATTTTGAGTAGTCTTTGCAAATTCATTATTTCATGAGAAAGAAGGCCAAGACGCCAGCAACCATTCCTGCGCCAGCACCTTTAAAGGCGCCGACAACCTTTTTTGGACGTGCGCTGCGCTCGTAGCCCTCAGCGTAGAGCTCGTTGTATTTGTAGCCTGGATTTGAGATATTCTTCCCTTGCACTTTAATATACGGGATGAGAGGAAACAACCCGTATGCGATCACAGGCAAAACCGTCAGCACCAGTCCACCTTCAGAGACAATCGGTCCGGCGGCACCCACAACAACCCCAATCAGCACGGTAGGCAAGACATCGTGATTTCGTCCGTCTTGCTCCCCAGCCATAAAAACCCGCATTTCATCAACCGTAAGATCATCGCCAAGAAACGCATCTGGAGCGTACAGCACCCATTCACCCGTTTCAAATTTTACGGCAAAAACCTCAGATTTGTGAAGCGTTCTCCGTTTGGTTTTCCCCTTTCTTTCTGTGTCAAACACCAGGTCTATTCCGTCGTTGGCAATTAGCGTGCACGGCAGTTCATCGCCCGACATGCGGAGAATGGTTGCCTTTGCTGGCAGCGAAGGCAATTGAAAATGCTGCTGGTTGAAGACATCCATTTCTTGTGGAGATAGATTTTCAACTTGAGGGAGGAGCACTTTGGAATGCCAATCTTTGGCAGGAACGTCAACAATTGTTTGAATGTATTCGCCTTCGAAACTCAATTCACCGATTACCTGAATGCCATCGGGAGAGGCACACGGATACTCAATTCGGGCTCCTTTGGCAGCTGCAGAAAGTTGATTTATGAAAACGGCTTCAATAGAAGACGCTTGATTCGCGTTGAAGTCAGAACTTGTTTTAAACTTGCTGACACATAAACTATCGGTAGGTTGAACTCTTAAGTCACCAATCAAACCACCTGCTACACCTTTAAGCGCAGGAACCCATTCTTGTTGCGCGTTGCCAAACGCAGAAAACAGCAACAAACACAACACAAAGAAAATCCTCATACTCCCGTTTTGCCAAATGTACGAAGTCGGTGCGAACCTATGCCGACTTTGATTGTTGAAATGCTTCTAACCCGAGTGGTGAATAAACTGCGAGAGGGTCGTGATAAACACGCACAGAAGAAAGTTATATTTGCTACCAAATTTAAACCCATTGCAGGCATGAAAACCGGCACCTTCGCTTCGCGGCACATAGGCCCGCGTGAATCAGAAACATCTCACATGTTTCAAACCATTGGCGTTTCTTCAATGGAAGAGCTCATCAGCAAAACCGTTCCTGCGAACATTCGCTTGAAAGGTGAGTTGAAGCTTTCAGCCGCAATGACTGAAGACGCCTACCTCGACCACCTGAGCAAGATCGCGTCGAAAAACAGGATTGCCACCTCTTACATCGGGATGGGTTATTACCCAACAATTGTCCCGCCGGTTGTCCTTCGCAACGTGCTTGAAAACCCAGGTTGGTATACCGCATACACCCCTTATCAGGCAGAAATTGCTCAAGGTCGACTTGAGGCATTGTTGAATTTCCAAACCATGGTTTGTGATTTAACGGGAATGCCAATTGCGAATGCATCATTGTTGGATGAAGGCACATCGGCTGCTGAAGCCATGATCATGTTCTTCAACAGTCGTCCGAAAGCAAAAGCCAATGCCAATCGTTTCTTGGTTGAAAGCACCGTGTATCCGCAGACCTTATCTGTTGTTCAGATGCGCGCTAAACACCTCGGAATTGAGGTTGTAACCGTTGCTCGCGAACACATCTTATTCGACGATAGCGTGTTTGGTTGTTTGGTTCAATATCCGAATGGAGACGGATCTATCACTGACTATCAGTCGCTCACAAACGAGGCACACACTGCAGGAGCATTTGTTGCGGTAGCAACTGATTTGATGGCACTTGTTACCTTGACAGCACCAGGAGAATGGGGTGCTGACGTAGTATTGGGTAACTCCCAGCGATTCGGAGTGCCAATGGGTTATGGCGGACCGCACGCAGCGTTTTTCGCTTCTACCGAAGATTTCAAGCGCAGCTTGCCGGGAAGAATCATCGGCGTTTCGAAAGACCGTCGCGGACATCTTGGATTGCGCATGGCGCTTCAAACCCGTGAGCAGCATATCCGTCGCGACAAAGCGACATCAAATATTTGCACTGCACAAGCCTTGTTGGCTGTTATGGCATCCATGTATGCCGTGTATCACGGTCCGGCTGGACTTTCGAAAATTGCAGGAGACATTCACGACAAAGCTGTGTTTGTTTCGAAGCAATTGACAGCTGCGGGGTGGACACAGAAAAACACCAACTTCTTCGATACCTTGTTGATTGACGCTGGTGGTCGCGGTGAGGAAGTACGCAGAAATGCCGAAGCGGCGCACATCAACCTGCGTTATCATGTTGATGGCCATATTGGTATCTCTATGAGCGAAGGCGATACTGCTGAAAGCATTCATGCCCTGTTGCGCGTTTTTGGAATCGACGCACAATATGCGCATGCTGGCAGCAATGTACTTGGAGTGCATGCTCGCAAGACCGACATCTTGGTTCACGACGTATTCAACCGATATCATTCTGAAACAGAGATGATGCGTTATTTGAAACGTTTGGAGAACAAAGATTTGTCGCTAACACACGCCATGATAGCGTTGGGGTCATGCACCATGAAACTGAACGCAGCCAGCGAGTTGATGCCAATTACATGGCCTGAATTCGCCAATCTGCATCCATTTGCGCCAGTTGAGCAAGCTGCTGGATTCCACGAAATGCTCGACGAATTGCGCAAAGACTTGTCGGAGATCACCGGTTTTGCAGATGTTTCGTTGCAACCAAATTCAGGCGCTCAGGGTGAGTTTGCTGGGTTATTGGTGATACGTGCATACCATGAAAGTCGCGGCGAAAGCCACCGCAATATTTGTTTGATTCCTTCATCGGCACACGGAACCAATCCTGCAACCGCCGTTATGGCCGGAATGAAAGTCGTGGTTGTTAAGTGCGATGACAACGGAAACGTAGACGTTGCAGACTTGAAAGAGAAAGCAGAGATGCACAGCGCCAACCTCGGTGCTTTGATGATTACGTATCCTTCTACCCATGGCGTATTTGAAGAAGCCATTGTAGAAATAAATAGCATCATTCATTCGCATGGTGGCCAAGTGTATATGGACGGAGCGAACATGAATGCACAAGTAGGGTTGACCAATCCGGGTTCTATTGGCGCCGACGTTTGTCACTTGAACCTGCATAAAACCTTCGCCATTCCTCACGGAGGGGGCGGACCTGGCATGGGCCCGATAGGAGTAGCGGCTCATTTGGTGCCATTCTTACCGGGGAACCCTGTGATTGCTACAGGTGGCGACTCAGCTATTCATTCTGTTTCTTCTGCCCCATGGGGAAGCGCACTTATACTTTTGATTTCTTACGGATACATCAAGATGTTGGGTGGAGTTGGAGTTACCGATGCAACACGTTATGCCATTCTCAACGCCAACTACATACGTGCACGCTTAGAAAAAGCGTATCCGATTTTGTATCGCGGAGCAAGCGGCACCGTAGCGCACGAAATGATTCTTGATTGCAGATCATTCAAACAATTTGGAATTGAAGTAGAAGACATCGCAAAACGATTGATCGACTATGGATTTCATGCTCCAACGGTTTCGTTTCCAGTAGCGGGAACCTTGATGATCGAGCCAACTGAAAGCGAAAGCTTGCAAGAGATCGATCGTTTTTGTGAAGCCATGCTCGAGATCAGAAAAGAAATCGAAGAAGTGGCAGAGGGCAAATACGACGCACACGACAACGTACTTAAAATGGCGCCTCACACGGCGGATGAAGCTTGTTCAGATAAATGGGATCATGCTTACAGCCGTGAAAAAGCTGTTTATCCGGTTCAGACCTTGCGCACTGCAAAATTCTGGGTAAGCGTAGCACGAGTAGACAATGCCTATGGTGATAGAAACCTCGTTTGCGTTTGTCCACCAACAGAGATGTACGACGAAATGCCCGCATAAGCAGGACTAAGAATCCTTAAAGAAGGAGGGTATTTCCCTCCTTCTTTGTATTAATATCCTCAAAACGATAGCGATATAATCACATTGAGGTGTTTCATCGCAATCAAAAGGGCAACTGAATTGTAAAGATTTATATATTTGCGCCTCTGAGAATTACTTATTTACTCAAAACACTAATTGGTAAGTTATGAAGAAAATTTACGCTGTAGCACTATTATCAATCATGTCAGCCGGAGCTTTTGCTCAAGGTGTTGGACCTGTTGCTAAAGAAAAAGCTCGCGATTTACGCGGAAAAACACAGACCATTACACCGTCTGCAAACCGTGTTGAGTTTTACACAAATGAATTTAACGATTGTTCAGAATGGGCAATTGACAACGCTGTTAGCAATGGATTTAACCAATTCGTTGACTTGCAGTTTGAATGTGGTACTGGTTTGACCTGTGGCGGTTTCGCTCCAATCGACGCTATCAACTCAACTTCTGCAGCCAACGGTTACATGATGGTTGACTCTGATGAGTTCGGTGGTGAAGAAGGTGGCTCAGGTATTGAAAACTGCTGGTTCCAAATGGTTAACCCAGTTGACTGTAGCGGTCACCCATATGTTTCTGTATCATTCTTGAACCAGTACCGCATGTGGGATGGTGGTTCTAGTGATGGTAACGAATACTGCTTGGTTGAAGTGTCTCGCGACGGCGTTACATGGCCAGATGTTACTTCATTTGAAGTAGCTGACGGATTTGTAGACTTCGGAGATGGAGATGGAGCAGTTCAAGCTCGTTGGGAAATATTCCCAGAAATGGGAACTCAAGACCCAGTTAGCAACCCAACTGAAGTAATTTTCGACATCACAGCTGCCGCTGGTGATCAATCACAAGTTTGGTTGCGTTTCCGTTGGAAAGGTACTTGGGGTTACGCTTGGTTTGTTGATGATTTGACTTTCTTCGACACTGCTGAGAACGACATCCGTGTTGACGACTACGTAACTTACACCGACTACTTCGGAACAAACATGTACGGATACACCGCGATCCCAACTTCACAATCTGTTGAAGTGCAAATGGCTGCTGAAGTGAAAAACATCGGTTATGCTGAGCAAACAAACGTTATCATGACTTGTGATATCTCTGACGGTAACCAAGTTGTTTCTGCGCCAATTACACTTCCTTACACTGGTTCTGACACACTTCGCGCTGCTGGATATGTTCTTCCTACAGCACTTGGATCGTACGATGTGACTTTCACAATCACTGCTGACGCAGAAGACAACAACACTGCTGACAACGTAGCTATGCGTTCATTTGAAATTACTGAATATCAGTATGGTCGTGACGATTTGAGCTATGTAGGTTTCTTCCCTGCTGCAGCTTACACAGACAACTTCATTAGCGCTGTTCCTTTCCAATTCTTTGGAGACGCTACTATCTACGCTATTGATGTAGCTCTTGTTGCTGGTGAGACTTCAGCGCCAATCATCGCTTCTATTCGTTCATTCGACGATTTAGATGTTATTGTATCTACCTCTGCTGAGTTGGAATTGAACCCAGCTTTCTTGAATGACGGTACTGATGGTGAAGTGAACTGGTACACATTGGTTCTTGAAGATCCTATTACTGTTACTGATGGTGATGGATTTGTTGCTGCTTTTGAAAGCTACGGTGGTTCAGGTGTTCGCATGGGTGAG
>JANRAA010000082.1:0-1466 GCA_030728235.1 Flavobacteriales bacterium | reverse complement strand
ACTCCTGATCAAACAGCATTTGTATATGGTGACTTCGGTTCTGCTGGATTCGATTGGTACTTCACCAATGAAACTCCAATGATCCGTATCAACATGGATCCTGCTGCTGAAAACACCCCAAACTCAATTACTGAAAACACAACAGTAAACTTCAGCTTGTCTCAAAACATGCCTAACCCATCAGTTGCTACTACTCGCATCAACTACAACATGAACGTTGCAGGTTCTGCGAACTTCACAGTAACTGACATCACTGGTAAAGTTGTTTTCACTCAAGATCTTGGTCAACAAGCTGCTGGTGAGCACATGTTCGAATTGAACACTTCTGACTTTGCTGCTGGATTGTACAACTACACACTTACTGTAGCTGGCGAAACCGCTACACGTAAGATGATGGTAAAATAAGTTTGGATTGATATAATCCGAAAAAAATGGCCTCTTCGTGGGGCCATTTTTCATTTATAAACGAGGCTTCGTGCCAAATCTTTCCGTATTTTTCATCCTCAAAACTTAAATAAATGAAGAAGTTCTACCTAATAGTAGGTGCATGCTTGGCGATTACCTCGCTAAATGCACAGCGCGTGCAGCCAGAGATACTACAATCTGCTGTAGGCAATCAGTCAGAAGATGAAGTTCGCGCTAACCTGGAGAAGGGCGAGAAACTTAAGCAAATCGCTGCACTACGCGGTGGCGGTTCTATTTTCTTCTACGAAGATTTCGCAAATGGATTTGCTGGAAACAATGGTTTCGGTGAATGGACATTTGAGGATAGCGGTAACAACACCATTTGGATGGTAGCTGATGCTAACAGTCCTGCCGGTGAGTGGTCTACTGCTGCTGCTCAATTAAACTCTACTACTGCAGACAATGGTTGGATGATTTTTGACTGCGACATGTACAACACTCAGTTCGCTGGTGCCAACGAAGGTCAAATCAACGGTGACGAGCAATATGTAGATGTTGAAGGATGGTTGGTTTCTCCAGTTATGGATATGACTTTGTTGTCTTCTGTAATTGTTGATTGGGAACAATACTTCCGTTACTGCTGTTTCTCTTTCGCTCCTTTCTTCTTGGAAGTATCGAACGACGGAGGTACATCATGGGTAACTTTCCCAGGACACGGTTCATTTATCGAGTCTGCTAACGCTGGTTCGGCAAACCCTCTTCCTACTAGTGTTGACGTGTCTTGTGTTGCTGCTGGTGAATCTGAAGTAAGAATTCGTTTCGCATACAAGCAAAACCCAATCGTTGGTAACGGTTACTCTCACTACTTCTGGGGAATCGATGACGTAACCATCCGTGAGAACGCGATTGAAAGCGACATCGAAGTAATGCAACTATTCAACGGTGATGTTTTCAATTACTGGGAATACCGCCACACTCCACTGGCTCAAGCCATTGTTGAAAGCCAAGGAGGTTTGAAAGTAGGTGCTGTGTTCGTGAACAACGGATTCGCTGATCAAACA
>JANRAA010000081.1 GCA_030728235.1 Flavobacteriales bacterium | reverse complement strand
TAGAAAGGTGATTCGCGAACAACAAATGGGTGTTAACCTTACGTATCGCTCACGCAAACTGACGGTGGGGGCTACCTATATGGCTTCTCAATGGGGTGCCGAACTCGATAGGAGTCTGCAGATTTATAATCAGTTTGAATTCAACTCAAATCGCAATGCGGTTGGAGGGTTGAACTACAATTTGATTGTGAGAAACATGAATTTCTTTGGCGAAACAGCAATGTCGCAAAATGGTGGTTGGGCAACACTCAATGGTGTTCTAATGGCGCTTGATCAGCGATTGACGGTTGCAATTGTCAACAGAAATTTCCAACGCGATTATCAAAATCTATACGCCAATGTCTTTGCTGAAAGATCTTCTCCTACAAATGAAAAAGGTACTTATGTAGGTATAGATTTCAAGCCGGTGCGTAAATGGACAATAACGGGTTACGCCGATTATTTTACGTTTCCTTGGCTCTCGTATCAAGCTGACCAACCTACTTCAGGATACGAATACCTCGCTCAGTTGAGCCACAAACCTAACAAAACAAGCGAGTACTATGTGCGTTGGCGCTTTAGAAGCAAAGACAAAAACAGTCCGCAA
The DNA here is from genome assembly GCA_030728235.1 of Flavobacteriales bacterium. Classification (GTDB taxonomy): domain Bacteria; phylum Bacteroidota; class Bacteroidia; order Flavobacteriales_D; family Sanyastnellaceae; genus RI-182. Next base: position 6,683 of record JANRAA010000081.1, on the reverse strand, counting down.
ACTGATCAACCGATCGATTACACAAATCCTTGGACGCAAGAGAATTTTAGAATTCACTTCTCGTATAAGCCACATTTGAATCTGCAACTTAAAACGCGCGCCGAGTGGATCAGGTATCAACATGAAGGTCAGGCAGCCGAAAAAGGTTTTATGCTATATCAAGATGTCCTATTCAAAAAAATCGGTTCCCCATTCACTTTCTCAATGAGGTACGCGCTGTTCAATACCGATTCATACAATTCTCGCCTGTATGCTTATGAGAACGATGTGCTCTATTTCTTCAGTATTCCAGCATATTCAGGAACGGGCTCGCGCGTGTATGCCATGACGAAGTGGCATCTCAGCCGCGGTGTTGACCTCTGGGTGAGGTACGCTAGATGGCTCTATACCGATAGAAACTCAGTGAACTCTGGTTTGGAAGCGATCGACGGAAATGCCCGATCTGAAATACGCGTCCAATTGCGCGTTCGCCTGTGACGAAGATTCACTATTTTTGCGGTCATTCAATGAAAAAGTAATGGCAAGTACATCAGAAATCCGTAACGGATTGTGTATCAAATTTAACGGTGACCTTTGGCAGGTAGTTGAATTTCTGCACGTTAAACCAGGTAAAGGGGCAGCTTTTGTCCGCACCAAATTGAAAAATTTGAACACGGGCCGCGTGGTCGATAACACCTTCAACTCAGGCGCGAAAATCGAACCAGTTCGTATTGAAACACGCAACTATCAGTTCCTGTTTAAGGATGAAGAGGGATTCCACTTCATGGATTCAGACACCTACGAGCAGATTGCAATCAAAGAACACATCATCAATGCACCTCAGTTTTTGAAGGATGGTTTGGTGTGTACGATCGTATTCCACGCAGAAGAAGAATTGCCACTATCATGTGAATTGCCAAACCATATCGAAGCGGAAATCGTATACACGGAGCCAGGTATCAAAGGCGATACAGCAACAAATACAATGAAACCAGCTACCCTCGACCTCGGTGTTGAAGTGCGTGTTCCTTTGTTTGTTGATACAGGCGATAGAATCAAGGTGGATACCCGCACTGGAGAATATACTGAACGTATTAAAAAGTAATCATGAAATTCCCAATTGCCTGGAGTTTAGCCGATATCGCTAAACTACTTGATGTCCGCTTTATTGGAGATCCAGACCATCAGGTGCTGGGAATCAATGAAATACATCGTGTCGAAAACGGTGACCTCGTTTTTGTAGATCACCCGAAATACTATGACAAAGCGCTTGCCTGCGCGGCGACAACTGTGCTCATCAATAAGGATGTTGATTGTCCGCCCGGAAAAGGTCTCCTGGTATCCGATGATCCTTTCCGAGATTATAACAAGCTGACACGCTACTTCCGACCGTCGGTTTTTTCGAAAGGCAATTTGGGTGCTGATACGTCAATTGCTGATTCTGCGTTGATTCACGATCGTGCAGTAATCGGAAATCGAGTGTCAATAGGTGAACGCACGATCATCAACGCAGGTGCTGTGATTGGCGACGATGTTGTGATCGGCGACGACTGTATCATTCATGCAAACGCAGTAATTGGTGGAGACGCTTTTTACTACAAACGCCGACCTGAAGGCTACGATAAAATGCACACCTGCGGTGGGATATCTATTGGCGACAAGGTGGAAATCGGTGCGCTTTGTACCATCGATCGCGGGGTTTCAGCAGTAACAACCATAGGTTCGGGGTCGAAACTTGATAATCAAGTGCATGTTGGTCACGACACCATCATCGGTAGCAACTGCCTATTCGCTGCTCAAGTTGGAATAGCTGGTTGTGTTCAAATAGAAGACAATGTTATTCTGTGGGGACAGGTTGGCGTGCCAAGCGATGTTACTATTGGAAAAGGGGCGGTGGTACTAGGTCAGAGTGGTGTCACCAAAGACTTGGAACCTGGAATAACCTACTTCGGCAGTCCTGCTGAAGAAGCACGACATAAATTCCGTGAACTTGCGATGATTCGGAAAATCCCGCAAATTCTCGAAAAACTCCGTTAAAAACGGGTGAACTGAATGACAGATTCTCGTAAGCAGCCATCAAGAAAGGCGTTGAACGATTTTAAACTCAACGCTTTGTTGGAAATAACCCATGCCATCAACAGCGATTTCGACGTTGATGGATTGCTTGGGCTGTATCGAGCTACGCTTGAAGGTTCTTTGGGTATCGAAAAGTTGATTCTATACTGCCACCAAGGAAAATGGCAGTCTATGCTGCACTTTGGATTCAATGGGGCTCCTCCCGACATCGAAGATGCAGGGGTGTTCAATGCAACGCAAAACATGGGGCTCAGTCTTTCCTCAACAGGTGAGATGATGTCGTTCGATATTGTGATTCCAGTGAACAACAACGATGTGCCTATCGCATTTTTGCTTGTTGGCGATGTTGAGGAAAACAAGCGCGGAACGAGCCCGGTGATCAAACACATGAAGTTCATTCAAACAATCACCAACATTGTTCTTGTAGCTATCCAAAACAAACGTCTGGCAGAAGAAAATCTGCGCCAGGTTCGAATAAGCAAGGAGCTTGAATTGGCGGCAGAAATGCAAAGCATGCTCGTTCCAGACATGCTGCCGAAAGATGATCGATACGATGTGTCTGCGATCTACAAACCACACCTGCAAGTTGGGGGCGATTATTACGATTTTATCGAACTTGATAGCAACCGTGTTATGTTTTGCATGGCCGATGTATCTGGAAAAGGGGTGTCGGCAGCGTTCTTAATGGCAAACTTCCAGGCCTACCTGATGTCGTTTTTTAGTTATCTCAATCTTCCCCTCGAAGAAGTAGTGAAGTTGCTCAATGAGCGCGTAATGAAAAGTGCGATGGGGGAGAAGTACATCACGCTTTTTATAGGGACTTTCGATCGGTCTACGCGTGTTTTGGAGTATATAAATTGCGGACACAATCCACCTGTGTTGGTGCATCCAGCGGGTGGACTAGATTTGTTGTCCATGGGAACTATCGGTTTGGGGATGTTTGACGAATTGCCACATATCCAAAAAGGCACCATGACCCTTGCGCCGAGCACGCTGCTTATTTGTTATACCGACGGATTGGTAGAACAAGAAAACGCAAGCGAAGAAGAATTTGGTACTCCGCGTCTGAGCGCGATCAGTAAAGAAAATCAACACCTAACGGCAGAGGAAATCAATGCCAAAATACTGAATGCGTTTAATCTTTTCCGCGGTGATGTGCCTTACGTTGACGATACCGCGCTGCTCACCTGTAAATTTTACTGAGCCGATTGCTTGCTGATGGCATCTTCTCTATAGAAAATGTCGATAGCCACCAAAGCTGCTATGAAACTCCAAAAGGGCATGCTGGCTTTGTCGGTGTCCAAATAGTTGTTCAACACGCCGTGAATGATATAGGTTACCCAACCGAGATAGCTCTAGAAAACTATACTCTTCAACTCATAACTTGGTAAGGTGTAGGCAAGTCGAAAAACCAAACTGCTCACTGCCAAAATCAAAATGAGGAAAATCACTGTGCCTGGGACTCCTTGTTCGGCCAATGGACCCAAGTATTCGCTATGGGCATTTCCTCCATCTGCATTGTTGGTGCTGATGATGGTTAAGCTGTTGCTTCGTTGAAAAGGCGCATAAACGAATTGATATGTGCCAGGGCCCCAACCAACCAAGGGTCTTTCCTCAAACATTGCAAGTGCACATTCCCACCGATTCAGTCGTTCTAAATTGGATGCGTCACTAGATACATTCGAAATGGATTCTACGTGCTCTGCTAAATCATCTGATGAATCTTGATCGTTGCGCTCAAGTGAAATAAGCAGGTCGTCTTGTGCTATCCAGACAAACGAAGCTATTCCAACAAAAGCAATAATCAACGTCCGTAGTTTGATCCGCAGCAACATCAGTGCAAATAGCCCCCCTGCAACAACCAGACTTACCCAGGCCGCCCGTGTATACGACAGTACAATGCCTGTAGTGAGAACAATAAATCCTAAAATTAAAAACACGCGAAGAAGCGGGTTGACCTTGCGCTGAATGATAAGCGAAACCAGAACTGGGAAATACATTGCCAGCACAGCCCCGTATGAAGTATGGTCTTTGAAAAATGGTTCCATGACCCAGTGGCCGGCTGTTTTGTCAAATCCATACCCGGCGTGCCTTACAACCGTGTAAATGATAATGATAAACAACGGAAACAGATAAAGCATGCTGATGAGCCTGAAGTTGTTGAACTTCTTGAAAAGGTGCACCATTAAGAAATAGAAGCCCGCAACAAACCACATCCGCGCCAGCAGAAATTTGAAAGAAACAACGGGAAATTCACTTGTGATGGATGTGAGAAATATCCATCCCAACATGAGGTAGATGACAAAGCTAATCGGGTGGACAAGTATGCGCTTGTCGATTGAGTTTCCGAGTAATAACTTGAATATGAATATAACGAGAACACCGAAGAGCAAGGGTTCAGTGGGCAGGTAAAAACCAACGCCTCCGATCTCCAAAGATTCTAAATTGATACTCGCTGGAACGCTCATTACGATGAACATTAGCAGCACGTCCATGCGAAACAAAGCGGTCCAGATCACTCCTAAAACCACTGGTAACAAGGCAAGGAAATAGAATTCGAAGGAAATGGCTACAGCCTGACAAACCGCAAAACCAATACCAGCTAATAATACAGATATGTTCCGACTCAAGGTCATGAAATCTCACCTGTCAATTTTAAGCGACGGATATTCTCAACCAAAAGAATAATGATCACTGAGAAGACAAATGCTGATGCGGTACTCATGGCAACAATCAACCAGCGCACAGGGTATGCTTTTTTGTCTGATGCAGCCGCGTAGTCGACAACGAAGGTCGACGACAACTGCGAAGTAGCATCAATCTTCATGAGGTCGTACCGTTTTTTCAAAATAGCTTCACGGTCATAGGCCGCTTCTAACAAGGTTGTGAGTTTGTTAAAAGCATTGGCATACAGCGAGATATTCTCCATTTGCTCTTTGATCTGCTGAGCGCGCGATGGCTCACCTTTAACGATGGCAGTTCCGTATTGCTCATTCAAACCTTCAATCTGAGTAGCGTAATCAAATACTCCTAAGTTGTGCAATACCCCGAGTGAGTCCTCCATGGTGGTGATTTCATTTTTCACCTGCGTCAACGATTCTTCAGCATACTTAAATGCATCCATAGCGCGGTTGTTGCGAATCTCATTCGCGACAGAATCAACTAGAAAAGCAATGGCATTTGCCATGTCGCGGGCTTTTTCATTGTTCTTGTCCAAAACTTCAATTTCAATCGAACCAAATCGAGTCATTCGCGCCGAAACATTGCTTTCATATTCTTTCTGCATCAATGTATTGGCTCCTGCTTCTGAGGGTTCAATTTCGTAATGAGCCCAAAGATCGAAGCGTGTAATAATCTTTGATCGAATACGGTCGGAATTGAGAATTTGAAGCAGGCGTTCAGCATCTTCTTTTTCACCAAACTCCAACAAGTCATTCTTTTTGGTTTCCTCGTAAAACTGCTCACCAATTGAGTGTTGAGTGGCAGCGAACATAACGACGTTCGACTTGAATTTTTCTTCAATCACAAATGAAGCAATGGCTGAAATGATTGCTGCTGCAAAACAAATAGCGATGAGTTGCCAGCGCCATTTAAACATGAATACCAATAGATTGGTAGAATCCATGTTGCCGATAGACGAGTTGTTTTCCTGATCCGACATTATTTTTCTAAAAATTTTGGCTAAAGTAATACAATGCTCAATCCTTTTCCTGCAAGATCGCTTTTAGATGCGCATACCTGAATATGCCCAAAAGCCATGCGATGATAAAAGCGAGAATTGGAAATGCTAACATGCTTAACAGCGGATTGACGGGTATTATTGTCAACCCCCATGCAGAAACCCCACTTATTATCACAAAAACCAGCCCTGAGCGAATGGTGCGTGTTGAAAGTCTAACGCCTGTTCGCTTCATTGCAATCAACCACTGAAGGGTTACCGCTAAAGCTTGGGTGATCAAACTGGCAACGGCCGATCCCAAAGCGGTGTACTCAGGAATCAATGTGAAGTTCAAAATAATATTCACCACTACTGCAACTATTGCAATCATGTTCAGCGATTTCAAACTGCCATGCGCCGTTAACAATGTGCTCCATAAATGACCCAACATCAAAAAGAAGAAGGAGGTCATTAACACCTGGAAAGGTCCGATCGATGGTAAAATGTCTTCTGTGTAAATCAAATTCAAAATGGACTCTGCCCAAAACCATGAACAAAACAAGGCGATGGTGCTGCCGAATAACATAAGCCGAAATGCATGATCCAAGATGCTGTCCATGGCTCTTTTCATCGCAAAAGACTTCGAGAAAATCGGTAGCAGCAATACCGCAAACAGGTATCCGATCATATTTCCAGCCTCAAACAATCTGAAACCGCGGGCGTATATCCCCGCAAAATAATCGCCTTCAGGCAACATCCGCTCAAGCATGATGCTGTCGGTTTTATAGTAAAACATCATCAGCAAAACGAGGAGCGCGTATGGAAAGCTGTTCTTTAATATCTGACGATTGAAGGTGGGCTGCCAACTAATTCGAATCCTTCCAGTTTTTCGCAAAACGAAGAACAATGCCATCAGCAATGTCAATGCATATCCCACTGTTTGGGCATAAATGAAGAATTGTATCGACAG
>JANRAA010000080.1 GCA_030728235.1 Flavobacteriales bacterium | reverse complement strand
CCCGAATATCGATATCGAAAAATCTGAGTCAGATACGCTGATGCATATCGACTCAGATATTCAAATCTCAATTAAAACAAACTAGCGCGAAGAAATCAATACAACTCTATCGCCTTGCATTTGTTAGCTTGAAGTGTGACAACATCACCCCAAAAACCAAAGCCGTCAACCTCCTCTACAAGGTAGTCAATCAACTGAGTTTTATTACTCCCCATGTCTCTCACTATGGTAAACGACCCAACAGCTCCGCATTCTGGTGCGCTGCTCGTTGGGTTGTTTGGGACATGTGTGCCGACATTCTCAATAAAAAAACTAGCAGCCAATAAACTAACTCCGTTCATGGCGAGATCGTCAGCAATGTCTTGGCGATACCAAAAAACAATGCTGCCTTCGTACTTACATGAACTGTCGTCTTTGCCCGCATCTGCATTGTAATTCACTGCATCAGGATCCGTACATCCTTCCTTTTTACAGCTTGTTAATGCACTCGCTGCAATCATTAAAATGAAATAAATCTTTCTCATAAACCCGTTTTTTGATTTCGGCACAACGCAAATATCTTGCCTTCTTACTTTCGCAGTCTTTTTGTTCCTCAATATTTTTTTTCATTCGTATCTTTCCGTCATGCGTCTGCTTTCTTCTTTAATTCTGCTATCGCTGTCACTGACAAGTTTTGCTCAGGTGAAATATCCTGTGATTGAAAACCGTGGACAATGGCCAGATCATGTAGTGGCACAAGTTGAAATCGGGGGCGGACAACTTTACATTGAAAATCAAGGCCTTACATGGCACTTCATGGATCTATCCGCTATCGAAGCTGTGCATGGAACAGGTATCCAACCGTATGACTTGGAAGATGATGTTCGCATCCGCGGTCATGTCTACAAAGTTGATTTCCTCGGAGCAAACCTTTCTCCTGGTGTCGGATATGAGGACGAACAACAAACAAAATTCAACTATTTCAGAGGCAACAACCCAGAAAACTGGCAAGGGAATGTCTCCGCCCACGGAACGTGCTCTCTTCAAAACATCTACCCTGGAATCGATATCAAATTCTACAACCATGATTTGGTTCTCAAATACGATGTCATTTTAAAGCCTGCGGCAGATGTCAATCAAATCGCATTTAAATACAGGGGTGCCGAAAATGTAAGCCTCGTGGATGGCAGACTCCTTGTAAAAACAAGTGTAAACTCTATTGTGGAACAAGCTCCCATCGCTTGGCAAATCAAAGACGGTGAAAACATCCGAGTGGCTTGTGAATACACACTCGAAAACGACATCCTAGGTTTCAAATTCCCAAAAGGCATTGATCCCAATCTCGAAACAGTAATCGACCCTGTGCTTATATTTAGCACCTATTCTGGATCCACCGCCGATAATTTCGGCTATACCGCTACCTACGACGATGAGGGCTACCTCTATTCAGGTAGCTCTGCTTTCGGAAATGGGTATCCGACAAATGTTGGGTCGTATCAGCAAACGTGGGCAGGCGGTAACGGACAAGGTTCATTGGTGGGTACAGATATAGCGATTACGAAATACGATGTTACTGGAACTTTCCGCGTCTATTCAACCTACCTCGGTGGCTCGAATGATGATTTACCCCATTCACTTATCGTAAATGCAGCAGGTGAGCTAGTTGTCATGGGAACTACAAGCTCTCCTGATTTCCCATCCACCGCAGGTGCATACTCCTCGTCTTTCTTCGGGGGAACTGCTTTCGCACCATCTGGGGTGGGAACAAACTACGTGAACGGCTCCGACATTATTATTACAAAATTCACTGCCGATGGTGCAGCCCTTGCGGCTTCTACTTTCCTCGGTGGCAGCGGAAACGATGGGACAAATACTGCGGCACAACTAAAATTCAATTACGCTGATGAGTTCAGAGGCGAAGTCGAAATAGATGCCCTCGGGAATATCTATGTCGCCTCTTGTACGTTTTCAACCAATTTCCCAGTAGTGGGTGGTTTGCAGTCGGCCAATGCGGGTGGTCTTGACGGCTGCATTGCTCGTTTCAGCGCCGACCTTTCTGAACTTCAATTCTCAACGTATCTGGGCGGCTCAGGAAATGATGCGGCGTACTCTTTAGCCGTTGCACCAAATGGAAATTACTACGTGTGCGGTGGAACTACAAGTAACAACTTCCCTACTTCACCCGATGCATATCAAACAACCTTCAATGGAGGTACTGCAGATGGTTTTGTGGTTCACATCGATGCCGCTGGCAGCAATATCATCGATGCCACTTACTTCGGATCAGGTGCGTATGACCAAGTGTATTTTGTTGAGGTTGATGGCGATGGAAATCCGCACATGTACGGACAAACAATGGCTTCCGGAAGCACAATGGTATTCAATGCTGCCTACAGCGTGCCCAACAGTGGGATGCTGGTCGCACGCATGATACCTGATCTAAGTACGCTCGAATGGTCCACCGTTTTTGGAACGGGTGAAGGTGAGCCAAACATGTCGCCAACAGCTTTTCTAGTCGACGTTTGCGGTAAGGTGTACCTCTCTGGTTGGGGCGGTTCTACCAATACGTCATCAAATCCCAACACAGACAATCTATTTGGTATGCCTACAACTCAAGATGCATATCAGACGACCACCAACGGCAGCGATTTCTACCTCATGGTTCTCGAAGATGATGCAAGCGCGTTGGTGTATGCAAGCTTTTTTGGCGGTGGCACTAGCGCCGAGCACGTAGATGGCGGAACGAGTCGATTCAATCGCAAAGGCGTCATATACCAGTCTGTTTGCGCTGGGTGTGGCAGCAACGACGATTTCCCGATCTTCCCGCCAAACGCGGTTTCTCCAACAAATAACAGCTCAAATTGCAACAATGGAGTCTTTAAATTCGACTTCCAGTTGCCAATCACAGTGGCCGACTTCGTGGTGCCCCCTGTGGCATGCATCAACCAGCCATTGCAATTTCAAAACTCGTCGAACTTAGCCTCTTCGTTTAGCTGGGATTTTGGCGACAACACAACATCTACGCTCACAAATCCTGTCCATTTCTTCAGTGAACCAGGCGTTTATGCCATTACTCTATACGCAATCAATCCTGGAACTTGCAACGCGCAAGATTCTTTGGTGAAGTTCATCGAAATCTTCGAACCCGTCGTTCAGTCGCTCGGTGATTTGAATATCTGCATTGGCGAAGAAGTCAACCTCGGACCTGAAAACCCTATTCCAGGGGCAGTTTACAATTGGGAACCCGCTGAATTGGTTGTCAGTCCAAACTCCCCAAATACCGCAACCCAACCGCTGGTAGATACCGACTTCGTACTCACTGTTCAAAGTGGTGGTGCATGTGTTGATACCCTTTTTCAATCGGTGATTGTAACGGTTATAGAATTGGAGGTGTCAGACGATCTTGTGCTTTGCGATGGTCCCGCAATCGCCGACTTTCAAGCCACTTCTCCGCAAGCAAACGCCGCTTTCACATGGTCATCTCAGCCTGATTTTTCAGATCAACTAAACGACGGCCCGAACGATGGCGACATTTCTATCGAGGTAAACTCTCCTACTACTTTTTACGTTCTCGCCTCACTCGGCGGATGCGAAACAACCAGTGAAGTCAATGTTTCGTTTATTGCCGAAGCACTTTCCATTACTGGAAATCCACTGGTTTGCGCAGGAGATACCATTGTTCTGAATCTGCTGACCGAAATCCCTGGCTTCGACCTCGATTGGAGTCCTGACAACCTCATCATAAACGGCGATGGCACAGAAAGCATAACGGTAGTAGTTCCCGATGAAACTACATTTACCGTCTTTGCAGACGACAACGCTGGATGTACTTTTTCTTCCAACATAACTATCGATGTAAGCGGATTGGCTTTGTCTGACATCGAGGCTGCAGCCGAACCAAGTTTGATAAGAGATGGCGATGAATCAACGCTAACGGTAGTTCCTTTGGGTTATGATTACGTTTGGACACCAGATGAAACCCTAACAGATCCTACAGGTCAAACGACCATCGCGGCACCAGAGGTTACAACAACTTACTACGTTGAAATTATCGATGGTGAATGTGTTTACCTCGACTCAGTCGAAGTCCGCGTGTACGATTTCGTTTGTGGTCCGCCCATGATCTATGTACCAAATGCCTTCACACCAAATGGCGACAGCAATAACGACAAGGTATTTGTCCATGGAAATTTCATCACCAGCCTCAATTTTGTCATCTACAACCGGTGGGGCGAAAAAGTCTTCGAAACAAATTCTCTCAACGTGGGATGGGATGGGACGTATGAAGGAATGCCGGTAGACCCTGCTGTTTTCGTTTATTACCTTGAAGCCATTTGTGAAGACGGACAGCAGCATTTCGAGAAAGGCAACATCACAGTTATTCGATGAAAAAGCTGGCGCTTGTCATATTGCTTTCTCCACTTTGGGTTCTTGCTCAAGACATCCATTTCAGTCAATTTGATGTGGCACCTTTGGTTTACAATCCGGCTTTCATCGGGAATTTCGACGGCGACATCCGATTCATCGGAAATCAGCGCACACAATGGAGATCGGTAACTGTTCCTTACTCCACGATTGGCGTAAGTGGTGAGATGAGGGAAATACAAGACATCCCGCGCGTGAGCGGAGCTGCTTCTATTTATCAAGACCGAGCTGGTGACTCTCGGCTCAACACACTGCAATTCAATATTGCGGGTTCATATGAACTTAAACGCAGTGCAGATTCATTGCACCGCTTCACAGCAGGCTTTCAAACGGGCTTCACCCATCGAAACATCGACTACAGCGAGTTGAGGTACGACAACCAATGGAACGGTGCGAATTACGACCCGGGCATCAATCCAGGTGAAAGCTACAGTCGTGATGCACGTACAAATTTGAACTTGAACATCGGTGCAGGTTGGTATTACTTTAAAGACCGGAGGCATCGTGCGGAAGCAGGTTTGGCTTTGCACCACTTGAACAAACCAAAACAGAGCTTTTTCGATGACCCCTCCATTGGCCTTGATCGTCGATTTTCTATGGTAGCTTCGGGAGTCACCCGCTTGAATTACGATTGGGATTTGATGGGTTCGCTGCTACTTTCACGCCAGGGGAAATTCATGGAGTTCAACACTGGCATGGGCGTCCGCTATATCCTGATGGATAAGAATCAATTTTTCAGGACGTTATTCGCCGGGTTTTATTTCAGGACAAAAGACGCAGGTTATGTGCTTGCAGGAATGGATTACGACGCTTGGAGATTTGGAATCTCATACGATTTCAACCTCTCAGATTTAAAACCAGCAAGTGCAGGAAGAGGAGGCTTTGAATTGAGTGTGGTATATGTGCTTCGTAAATTCAAACCAGTTCTAAAAACACGTAAAATCTGTCCCGACTACCTTTAAGGCAACACTACAATTCGCATCTTTGCAGTATGACAGAAGGAAAAGATGAAAAAGGAGCGCGATTGGTGCTTGTGGGGTTAGTCTTATTGATCACTTACAACCTCGTTTTCTTTGCAGGAAAATTCATTGTTGGCGGTCCACTAGGGTTTCTGCACAACATATACCTTGACTTGTATCAGAACAAAGGCATGTTGACTTTCCTTGAGTTTTTAGGAGTGGCAAGTGTTTTTGTAGACCTATTGGGAAGATACGAGCAGTTCGGAAAGTTTCGTACCATCCGCATCCTCGTCATCGGATTGCTTATCGCGGCGTTCATATTCAAAATATTCATGAACTACCTCGATTCTGCCTATATGTAATCAGTCGTCGAGGTGATACTCGTAATCTGAATTACTTATTTTCCTTGGCAGTTGCTTGTAGTTTGCAAACCTATTTTTGACGTAAAGAATAAATTCATACTGACTCCAGGCCTTTAATCGCTCATCACCTGGATCCATGTAATCTATAAATGCGTCAAACTCATCATCTTCTAAAGCGATGATATCGTATTCAACGTATTTCGCAAAAAGCTCTTTGAGCAAATCACGTCTGCGATCATTGTTACGCAATTCAAACGCTTCGCGCTTGCCCCTTTCACGTCGGCTGAAAGCCTCATACAAGAAAGTTATCGGACTTTGCAAGGCATTCACCCCCATTGAGCGGTAATCGCTTTCATTGAATCCAAGTCGTTGAATATCATCACTGATTGCTTGTAAATCACGCGGTGCAAATACTTCCACCTCAGGAATGCTCACGCGCAGTTTGCGCATTACAACGTTAAACGTCTTTTGAGATCTGTATGCAGAATCAGCATATGTTAGACGCACAGAAGTGTAACCAGTAGCCGCAAATTGAATGGTATCTGACTTGCATAATTTGATCAAGTACGACCCATCACTCTCGCAGAATTGTCCGTACGAACGAGTGCGGTTCACTACCATCGCATCAAAAATAGGTCGTCCGCTTTCAGAAATAATCTTCCCACTAACAAACATAGGTTCTTCGCAATCATCAACCTGAGCAAATGAAAACAATGGAATAAAAGACAACAGGAAGAATAGATGCTTCATATACGTGTGACGGATAAAAGACCAAAATGGTACACCATCATGAAAAAAAGATGCCAATTAGTTGGTGCGGACAAATGAAAACCGCGTCTCCCCGAACGTTCCGTTTTCAATTCCATTTAAAAATACCCGCATTTCGGTGTTCGATATCATACGGTAAGTAATCTTTTTCGGGAAATCGTGCTGCGGATTTTCAAAAACGATATCTGTTTCACCAGAACTGGTCATCTTAAACTTCACCACTTCTGGTTTTTCAGACTGATTACTCGAGAGATTCACTTGGTAGAATGTACCCTCTTCATCTTTGATGATTCTCAGATTCTCAATGAATACAGTATCGGCAGAAACCATCACGTAACCTTTACCGATTAAAAGAGAATCGCCAGCTACAATCCACTCTTCATAAAACTTATTCTCGCTATCTACATCTTCCCACTTACCAGCAAGGCGTTCCAAAGGAAAATCTTCTGGGGCCTTTTCAATAACAGGAGTTTCTTCGCATCCTGTTAAGAAAGCACCAATAAGAAAAAGGACAAAGAAGCCTGAATACCTCATAAGCGTCAAAAATAGCAATAAATCGGTTGTACGATTCGTCTGTATGAATACATTTTAACGACAATTCTGATATGGGTAACCCTTTTCTAATTGATGCGTAAACTTTGGTAACCGAACCTAACGACTATGTGGAAGAGAGATATGAAAAGGGGGGCTATGATAGTCGTCATTGCCGCAATTACTACAAATTTTACAGCCAGTGAAGAAACGCCAGCTACCGAACAAGTGCTCGCGATTCAACTT